>JBBSDR010000265.1:0-7565 GCA_038240465.1 Gemmatales bacterium | reverse complement strand
CCCGGGCAATCGGGTCGTAGGCGGAGATGCCGTTATCGACTGTCAGCACGAGGCCAACGCCCTGGTCGTAAAACTCCTCGACGATGCGCCGGTTGATACCGTAGCCCTCGTTCATGCGGCTCGGGATCGCGTAGTCGATCTGGCCCCCCAACCCCCGCACCGCCCGCACACCCGGGGCGGCGGCGAGAGTGATTTACTTTCTTGCCGGGGTAATAGGGATTGGCGTCAGCGATACTCCGCATCGCAAGCCGGACAGCTTGTCGGGACGCCCTTGTTTCCCAGATAGGTCCGGCAGCCTGGGCATCGCCAGATGATAAAGTTCGCCGCCTTTCGGCCGGGAGTTGTGACAACGGCGACCGACACCCTTTCGACGACGCTGTGGAGTTGGCGGACGTATTCCATCGGGAGGGGAGCAACCTTATCCAGCCATCGTCCCATTTGCGCCTGGAGCGTTGCGAGTTCGCCGGCTTCTCCCTCCGCTATCGAGCCGGCAATTTGCCTGTCGATGAGGTAGAAGCGGCGTGCGTTCTTGGCACTGTCCATTCCTCTGTGTCGTCGGCCGGAGTCGGGGGTGGCCAGACGGGCGATTGGCCGCCCGTCGAGTTCAAAGACCGTGCCATTCGCGCGATACGAGAGAATGGCTTGACGAACCTAGTCAGGCGCATCGTTCAGATTGACGTGATTCATGTCCAGCCCTCGAGTGAGTACCTGGAGGGTGAAGCTTGATTGTGGATTATACCCGGTTTTCGACGATGCGACCATCCGAGCCGTGGGGATGCTCCGCCCAACGAAACCCCGCAAGATAGTACTGTTCCCTGACGATGGAGCCTGAGCCTGCGGGGTTTGACCCCTGATCGTTGTCTAAGAAAAGGGCTCGAGGAAAAGGTGTCGCACCCCAAACAATTTGGATCGGGGTGCGACCCCATTTCCTTTCTGTCGCTGGGGGCATTGTTTGCGGCCGGCGGCGAGATCACGGACTTGATCACGGTCAAGCAGCGGAAATCCGGGCGGCCGCGAAAGACGCGAGGCGGGACAGCCCAGAAAGCTGGTGCAACGTAATCGGACGGTGCAGTCCCGCTGAAGGAAGCAGTTCGCCTCGCCCGGTCATAGAGGACGAGAGATAGTGCATCCGGCTGCCCTTTTACTTCTCGAGCACGGACGCCGGTAGATTCCAGTATTTCACCGTCCAATCAGCGCCCCCGGAGGCAACGCGCTTGCCATCCGGTGCAACGGCGACGCAATTGACTGCCCCCATGTGACCACGCAAAGTAAGGATTTCTTGTCCGGAAGTGGCGTCCCAGATTCTGAGCGTAGAATCAGAACCCCCTGAGACGATGCGTTTCCCATCTGGAGTGAAGACCGCGCAGGTAACGGCCCCGAGGTGTCCTTTGAGCGTGAGGCGCTCATTACCGGTGGCCGGATCCCACACTTTGATCGTCCGATCAGTACTGCCAGAGGCGATACGGGTACCGTCAGAGTTGAAGGCCACGCTCGTCACGGGCTGCAGATGGCCTTTACATCTGGAGACTTCCGTTTGCGATTCAAGATTCCACAAAACAATATCTGTATCGTCTGGAAATGCAGCTAGATGACCATCAACGCTGAATGCGATGGTGGCAATGTCCGAATTACTTGCTCGGTAGGTCCGACCTTTGCTCATCGTAGCAAGATCCCATAGTTGAATGATCCCCTTCGACCCGGCCGACCCAAGATGCCTTCCGCCAGAGAGGAATGCCACGGTCTTGGCAGACGTGAAGTTGGTCTCCCTCGCTTTCCCCGTAACAACGTTCCATACGAAAATATGGTCTACATCAGCGCAGGAAGCGACAGATGAGGCATCGGGACTAAATGACACACCGCGAATTTTCCCTAAATGTCCTTTGAAGGTATTCGTTGTACCCCCGCTGGTTCCGTCCCAGACTTTGACGGTGAGATCCTCACTCCCCGAGACAAGCTGTCGTCCATCCTGGCTGAAAGCGATTGACGATACTGGTCCTGTGTGGCCCTGTAACGAAAGTACCTCTTGGCCTTTCGCTGCTGCAAATAGGTAAATAACTTTGTCCCCGCTGCCCGAGGCGATCCGTGTCCCATCTGGGGAAAACGCTACCTTACCTCCCTTATCGGTTGTGAGAGTCAGGAGTTCTTGCCCTGTCTTTGCATCGAATAACTTGACGCCATCTCGCCCACAGGTTACGATCCGTCTCCCGTCAGGACTGAACGCAGCGTGGGGGACACGTCCTGTGAAGCCTTCCAGTCTGACTATTCTTTCTCCTGTTGCTGAGTTCCAGACGTTTACACCGTTGCTATGATCACACGAGAGAATCTGTTTCCCGTCTGGACTGAATGTCGGGCGTTGGGCACCGGCGGCGTGATTATCGATCTTAAGGAACACCTTGCCTGTTGCGGCTTCCCACACGGTCAAGATCCGGTTTGAACTTGCTGCAGTGATGTACTGTCCATCAGGGCTGAAACCAATTCCTTGCATCCCTGCCAGGTACGCGCTCTTCCCGAGTGTCCCAGGATCAAGGGTGAGCACGACGGACGCAGTTGCAAGATCCCACAGTTTGATGTTTTTGCCACTTAAAGAGGCGAGATACTTTCCATTGGGACTGAAGGCAACACTTTCTACCCGCGGTTCTCCAATGGTTACAGAGAGAGTTTTTTCTCCTGTTGCAAACTCCCAGACGAAGAGATTCCCGTATAGTCCCCCTGCAGCAATCTGTTTCCCATCCGCACTGAATGCCACATCGAATAATGGAACCCCTCCTGAAAAGGCGCGTATTTCCTGCCCTGTTGCGGTGTCCCAAAGCTTGATCTTGTTCCCGTCGGTGCCGGCCAACTGCTTGCCGTCAGGGCTGAATGTGAGTCCCCACTGGACTCTGTCCTCGATAGCGATGGATAGGCGATCTTGCGACCGCTCTCCTGCGTTACACAGCCCCAAAAAGTAGGAGTACTCCCAGTGAGACATTCTTGGGTTGCACACCATAAGAAGCGTTTTCGCCTGGGCCAGTTCTCCTTGCTGCAATTTCTTCTGAACCGAGTTCAACTGAAAGGCGTAGCGAGCCATTTCGGCGCGGTACAGCTCTTCCTCGACACGGTGCAGCGCCTTCTCGGCTCGCACTCGTTCCGCCTCGGATTGTTTTAGAGCCTTCTCCGCACTTTGCTTGTGTTCGGCTGCTTCGCGTTTTGCGTCGGCTTCTCTATCGGCTCGTTCGGCCTCCTTTTCCCGCGCGAGTTCGGCTGAGCGGGCGTTTGCCGCCGCACGCGCTGCCAGGACGCTGGAAACGATCGTCCCGAGACATAAGAGCAGAAGCACGGTGCTTGCCAGACTCGCCACCAGAGGGTTTCGTCTCCCCCATCGAGCGAGGCGTTCTACTATACCCACCGGACGGGCAAGAACAGGAGCGCCCGCCTTGAACCGGCCGAGTTCCTCCGCTAACTCACGTGCCGTTGTGTAACGCCGCTCCGGAGCTTTTTCAAGACACTTCAGGCATACCGTCTCCAGGTCACGGGGTACTGCAGGATTCAGCATCCGCGGTGCAACTGGTTCTTGCTCCATTACCTGCCGCATCGTCTCCAGTGGCGTTGCAGCCTGGAAGGGCGGGCGGCCTGTCAGAAGGCAGTACAACACAGCTCCGAGACTATAGACGTCCGAGACGGGGCCAATTTGATTGGTTCGTCCCGCCGCTTGCTCGGGAGGCATGTAACTGGGGGTACCAAGTTGTTCTCCCGACCTTGTCAAACTTGACCCATCGCCTATCCTCGCCAGACCAAAATCTGTCAGCTTTGGGACAAGAGGCTTCGTGACCTCCGCGAGGAGGATATTGTGTGGTTTGATATCGCGATGGATGACGCCGCGTTCGTGAGCCGCCTGCACCGCCAATGTGACCAGCCGGACAAGCTCGGCGGCTTCAAACGGCGGCATCGGCCCCTCCTGCAAACGCTGCGACAATGCGCCCCCACTGACTAATTGCATCGTAAAAAAATGCTGTCCGTCATTTTCGCCAATCTCATAGATGGGTACGATGCCGGGATGATCGAGCGCTGCCGCGGCCCGCGCCTCAGTGCGGAATCGTTCCACCGCCTCCGCTGAGGCAAGGCTGCCGGACAGAATCATTTTCAAGGCGACAATGCGATTTGCCTTGACGTGTCGCGCCTTGTAGATGACCCCCATGCCGCCACGCGCGATCTCCTCCAGCAGTTCATAATCACCAAAGCGTTCCGGGAGCCGAGAACCACCGGCTGCTCTTGCAAGGTCCTGGCGCGTGTAGTTCGTCGCCTCCGGCTCAGACCGCACAGCCGTATAGTGTGTCGCCTCCACCGCACCGTATTGTGATGTATCCGTATCTCCTGGCCTACCAGGTAGTTTAGCATCAGAAGTCGTAAACAGGGTGGGAACCTCTGCCGCCACTGTCCACCGACCCGTCCCTTCACGCAGGACCATGTCCGAGGGCAGGACTTTCCCCTCCCTGGCGAGTTGCCACAGTTGTTCCCAGGTCAAAGGCCCAACCTTGACCTTTTGACGTGCATAGAACCATTCGTGCGGAGCCGGTTGATTCGGAGACATGGAACCACAATCCTTTCCGAGGAGAAAACGCAATGTCTTATCCTAACAGCAGAACAGCGACACCTCAAGCACTTTACAGGTTCAAGTCTCGTCCCCCCGCGATTTTTCCGACTCCAGCCCCAGCAGGCGGCGCAAGCGCTGGAGCCCAGATAAGGGGTCAAACCCCGAACCAGTTTCAAGCGGAGCGAAGAAAGGGTCAAACCCTGATGGCTCCGATGCCTCCATCAGTGCGAGGCTTTCCGGACCCGATCGCGCAGTGTGCGCATTTCGCACACCCGGGATTACTTCTCCGCAGTTTCTGCTGCTTCGTTCACTGTCATAGGGTCTTCGGCCATGATCTCCCGGTTTATGATCCACACTTCCTGGCCCCGAAAGGGGGTCAAACCCCGAACCCGCACGCAGCCCGAACTTCACTTCAAGGCAAAGCCGTGGCCGATGGCTGGACACGAAATGCACGCGGTTCCAGCAGATCGAACATCTTCACGCGCGCGTCCCTCTGCAGAATGCCCGTCACCTCGACTCGCTGCCCGTCGCGATGGGCGTCGCAGGCACCGGCGTACTCCGCCCGCGACAGGACCACACGAACTCGCTGCAACTGGCCGTACACGTCGGCTCGCACAATCACTCGTCCCTGAAATTCCTCGGCCGAGAAAAGGTTCCTGGAACGTTTTCTCCGTCGATGGGGCCGAACGCCCCCGCTCACCTGCCCGGCCCGCCCGGTGAGTTGTACCCCTGAAAAGCCTCCATGCGGGCCGGATCAGGCGCAGCAGATTGTTCGTCACGCACAACCCTGCTTCTCTCAAAAGATGCCACTCGCCCACAGCCCCCGTGGCCCCTAACTGGTCTACCGGGATTGTATTCTGATCGATTGAAAAACCTTCGGATGGTCCTCGGCAACTCTCTTGGCCTCATCGGCAACCGTCGCGGCAGCCTTGCGGACGTCCTCGAAAGTGGACGCCTCAAAAGCCCCCATAAGCTTCAGGGACTTCATAGCCTCTGATGCCTCCTGCATTCCCTTATCCTTGTCCGGCAAGTACAACAACCTTTCGCGGTCTTCCTCAGACCCAATAGATAGAGTTCGCATTGAGACATGCAGAATGAGGTTCTTGTCAACCTGTGCCAAGGCGGCCTGGGCGTCTACCTCGGTCTTGACATTGCGGAGCAACTCGCCTTGTTCCTTGAGGCGGAGAATTCTCTCGCGATTGGCCTGCTCGACTTTGGCGATGTCAGGACGAGCGAGGATCGCTTTGTCGAAGTCGGCAAGTTCCTTCGCCCATCGATTGTCGCTCCGACGTTTGTCATTGTCATTGTTGCCGCAACCCACAACGACAACCGAGGCGAAGACCAAGCTGGCGATTCGTACGCTCTGGTACATGATTGCCGACCACCTCGATCTCAGCGAACGACCCAACTCAGCTGCCGGCCACGCGGGTCGCGGCGTCGAGCAACAAGAACCGCGATCGCGGGGCCGGTCTGCCGCAGCGCCTGGTCAGGCGCTCTTGTGCGTGGCGAGAAGCTGCCGAATCGCCGGCAGCAACTCGGTCGGGACGCTGATCACGGCTTGGCCAGAGGCTTCCAGGCCAGCCTCGTCCTCGGCCGCCTGCTCGTCCTCGCTCAGCGACTCCTCGCGCTCGAGCAGTGCCTTGACACGCTTCTCATCCCACCCCGCCGGGAACCGTTGATCGGTCATCGCCTGCCCCTCCCCCTCTGTCGCCTTCGGTAAGCCTGGAGCGGCTTGCCTCGTAGTTCGTAAGCCGTGACGACGAAAACGCTGTCGGGTTCCGGGTCGGGTACATAGATCACCCGCGGATACCGACCCGCTTCGGTCTGTCCCAGCGCGTGCCGCGAGTCCCCCGAACCTGCCCGCTCCTCGCCAGCGTTGCGGAAGACCCATTCCACTTCCGCCTCGGTGACGCCGTGGCCGTAGATGTGTAGCTGCGTCGTCTCCGGGTCGATGTAGTACCGGACGTCCATGAGGCGACCCCTGCCAATCGGCGCGGACGAGCCTGTCGCATTGTACCAGCACCAACGTTACCCGGCATCCGAAAACGCCACCCCCTTACGGCGAGCCCCGAAAGGGGGGTCAAACCCCGAACCCGCACGCAGCCCGAACTTCACTTCAAGGCAAAGCCGTAGCCGATGGCTGGACACGAAAAGCACGCGGTTCCAGCAGATCGAACAGCTTCGCGCGCGCGTCCCTCTGCAGAATGCCCGTCACCTCGACTCGCTGCCCGTCGCGATGGGCGTCGCAGGCACGGGTGTACTCCGCCCGCGACAGGACCACGCGAACTCGCTGCAACTGGCCGTACACGTCGGCTCGCACAATCACGCGTCCCTGAAATTCCTCGAACAACTGGGCAGTCTCCGCGTGCAAGCTAATGACTGGCCCTTGCACCTTCTCGCGCCTGGCCTCGACACCCTCCCGCAGCCGGCGGCCTGCCTCGCGGATCAGGGCAAACTCGCCTTGCGCGAACGATACTCGATCCCGGACCCGGCGCGGCACACGCGGCCGGTTGCGGGACCAACTCATGCTCAATTCGACACTCGCTTGCGGGTTCTCTGGGCTAATCGAAGCCAGTGCCTCGCACAGGTTCGCGCTCACTCCCTGCGGAACACCCTCCAGAATCTCGTGCGGCTTGCCGGACTCGATGGCCCACTGGATCAACTGCAAGCCTTGCATCAAGGACAAGGTAACCCGGCGTTCAAATGGCTCGTCGGCCGATCCAGTCCCGTCCTCGAGACCATCCAGCAAGGAAAGCGTCAAGTTGGGCGGAACAAGAGCCAGGATGGAGGCCACATAACTGCCGCGTTCCGTCTGGCCGATCCGGCACTTGCGGACGAACTGCACCGCCTCGGCGAAACTCTGGCGGGGGTAATACGCCTGACGCTGGTGAGCGCTATGGGCAGCGGCCAGCAGCATGTCGCGGCCACCCTGCAAGAGACGCAGCCCTTCCGACAGGGGTAGCGACCCCGACGCGGCCTCCGGCGACTTGACGCT
>JBBSDR010000264.1:0-7585 GCA_038240465.1 Gemmatales bacterium | reverse complement strand
GAACGTGCGGAGGTAGTCGGCCATCTGCCCGTCAAAGGTGGCGTTGTCATCGACCAACTTCAAGGTAAAGCAGAAATGGGGTGGCCGAGGTCGTGCCGCACGACCAGCCCCGGTGGATCGCTGGCGGGCGGTGCCGGGGATGGCTACAACAGCAGAACGAGGATCGACCAGCGGCACCACGGCGAGCGGCACCATGAAGTCCTTGACCGAATACCTGACCTTCAACATCCCGTCGAAGATAGCCTTCGTGAACATCACGCCCCAGGTCGAGGAGGTCGTCCGCAAGAGCGACGTGGCCGAGGGCTTCGTGCTTTGCAACAGCATGCACATCACCGCCAGCGTCTTTGTGAACGACGACGAGGCGGGCCTGCACCACGACTTCGGCGTGTGGCTGGAGCGACTGGCCCCCTTCAGCCCCGACCCGAACCACTACCACCACAACCGCACCGGCGAGGACAACGCGGACGCCCACCTGAAGCGGCAGATCATGGGCCGGGAAGTCGTGGTCGCCATCACGAAGGGGAAACTCGACTTCGGCCCGTGGGAGCAGATTTTCTACGGCGAGTTCGACGGCCACCGCCCGAAGCGGGTGCTGGTCAAGGTGATCGGGGAGTGACAAGGAGGTAGAACATGAGTTCCCAGCGAGCCACCCGCCTGTCGTATGAAGAGTCGTGCAGGTTGCTACAGCGACTCGGCTACCCCGACGTTGGAGCCGATGGGGTGATCCCGCCTCTACCGGACCACCGCCCTCAATGCGATGATGAAGCACCGCTGGGGGTTTCGTTCTTCCGCACCTTCGTCGGCCAAGACATCGAAGAGGGGGATGAGGATGTCAGCCACCGTGATCTGGAAAACCTGACGCTGCCACGCACTTTCTTCGGCAGGTCGTACATTCAGCATGTTTCGTTCAAGAACACGGACCTGTCCGAGTCCACCCTGTGCTGGAATGACTTCATCGAGGTGGACTTCACGGACGCCGACCTGTCGGGTGCCGATCTCCGTGCTTCGATCTTCAGGCAAGTCGCTTTCGTGCGGGTGAACTTGCGAAATGCCGACCTTCGCCACTCCACCCTCAAGGAGTGCGATTTCACGGATGCGGACATGGCCGGGGCGAAGCTGACCCGGAAACGTGGAGAAAGCATCCACCTCTCCGACGAGCAGCGGAAGGTGATCGACTGGCAGGAAAGCGATGGCGACGAGCCGCTCGGCGGATGACGCCATCAAGGAGCAGGGTTAGCCAGTGCCGCCGAATGACCGCAGTAACTTGATGATCTGCCGAAAGTCGTGGAGTAACACCCAGACCATTTTCCGTATCACCGAAATGGCAGCGCCGAGCCGCCTCTTCCGTCTACTACGCCGCTGCACGAGAGGGAATGGATGCAGCCTGCAATGCCTCGCTATTCACCGGCGAGGCCCTTGGATGGCGTGCCGGGGGTTATGACGTGTGCGATGTGGGAGCCATCATGGCAACCGAACAATCGTCCCAGGCGAGTGCGCTCCGCGATATCTTTGGCAACCCTTTTCACATGGTCGTGCTGGACACCGTCTGGCAGTCAACTTGCGTGACGGCTTTGGCGCAGGCTGCTTATGAGGAAAGAGTCTTGCCCGAGGGGACTCTCGACTCCGTCCGCCTCGCCATCCTCGCCGATGCCCTCGAAGACGCCGGCTGCACCGACGCCGTAATCCTCGACCACCTGCGCGGACCCGGGCCGCATGTTCGCGGGTGCTTTGTGATGGATGCCATTCTGGGCAAGACGTGATCGTGGTGTGAAACGAAACGATGCGCCGGTCACTCCGGCGCATCGAGCAGCATGCCACGAACCTTCTGGAAGTAGCGTTAGCTCACAAGCTGGCGGATCGGCTTGCCCTCGGGGACCAGTTCGATCGGCCGGCCGTCCTGCGCTCGATACCAGGTGTGCAGCGGCACGCACTTGGTCCGCGGGGAGCCGCGAGAAAACTTGTAGTGGGCGCTACCTGTCCTTCTTGACGGCGGGGACGTCCCACAACTTGATGGTCTTATCCGCGGCCCCCGAAGCCAGGGACTTGCCGTCCGGACTGAAGGCCACTGCCCAGACCTTTTTCATGTGGCCCTTGAGAGTCGCAATGTTCTTGCCGGAGGCCACGTCCAGTAGTTCGATAGTGTTCTCAGGACTCCCGGCGAGGGCAAGGGTTTTCCCATCCGGGCAGAACGCCAATGACCCAATATGGCTTTGATGGCCTGCCAACGTGGCCTTCAGCCTCGCCGTCGAGACCTCCCACAGTCTGATGGTCTTGTCCTTGCTTGCCGAGGCAAGGGTCTTACTGTCCGGGCTGAATGCCAGAGAGAAGACCTCAGCCGTATGACTTGCCAGAGTGGCGATATTTTTGTGCGTGGACGTGTCCCAGAGCAAGACGCGGCCGTTTTCCCCTGCGGAGGCAAGGGTTTTGCCGTCCAGACTGAAGGCTACACAATGGACTGGACCAGGATTCTCAAGGAGCGTGGCGATGTTCTTGCCGGTGGCCAGGTCCCAGAGCTTGACTTCACTCAGAGAAAAATTCGTCTGGGGTTCAAAAGTCGTGCCTCCAGAAGCCAGGATTTTGCCGTCCGGACTGATCGCGACGGACCGGATAAAGTAGGTGTTTCCAATAAACCTCGCGGATCGTTTCCAGGTGGAAGTGTCCCAGAGCGTGATCCAGTGGGGTTGGTCCCCCGCCGCCAAGGTTTTCCCGTCGGGAGTGAAGGCAACGGAGAAGACAGTCGTAACCTCGGAGCGAATAGTCGTGAGGGCTTTGCCTGTACCCACGTCCCACAGCCGGATGGTGTGGTCCGCTCCCCCTGATGCCAGGATCTTGCCGTCCGGACTAAACGTCAATGACATGACGGCAGTGGTGTGTCCTTCGAGGGTGGCTCGCTCCTTCGGTGCTTGGGCTTGGCCGCGACCGGCGAGGAAGCCGGAAAGGGACACGCTGACAAGTAAAACGCGCCACGAGTACGAACTCATCCGTTTGCCCTCCCGATTTGGCTGCAACGCAGGGATCCATCGAAGCGAGGGGGGGACCTCACCCGCGGACCGGAGTTTGCCTCTCTTGCATCCAGCAAGTTCAAGGCCCCTTCTGCGGTCGTCGTGCAGCCTTGGCCATTTGATAGAGCAGGGTGAAGGCACGCTCCTCACGAACCCGCCCTGCGATCAATTTGTTCAGGCGAATTTCTTCGTCTCTGATGATGGCCAGCGTGCCTTTCCGGGTGTTGATGCTGGACTGCGTCACTGCCCTGAACCCCCAGGGAGCGCTCTGAAGAGTGACCTCGTCATTTCGGATACCTTCTTCGATCTCGATTTTCGCTTTGCGGTGGCCCTGGAGAAGATCCTCGGAATCGGCCTTTTTTGTGTAGATGAAGACCAGGATTTTTTCGCAGTCCCGCGTATTCCCGGTTTGCAGCATGTGGTTCAGTGCCTGGACTTTGTTCTGCCAGGCGATTGCCTGGGCTGGGTTACGCTCCGGGCCAGCGAAGCTGCTGAGAAAAGAGACGATGAATGTCACAGTGAACATTGAAGGCACCCTCTGGCGGTTCGCCGTCTTCCATTCGATCTGGTTCCCAGCGGAACTCTCGCTGAGACTACGCCCTACTGAATGGTCACTTTATAAGTCTCCCAGAACTGGTTTTGGGTGACCACGACCCCGGTATCTGTCCCGTTGATGTTGTCCGTGATGGCACTGAAGTTTCCGAAAATCCATCCGAGAGGTGTTGCGAGATCGTCGAAGAAGTAGAGAGGCTGGGTGGGCTTCGGGCCGCCGAGTAACTTGAGCGTCCCGCCGAGCCAGAGGGGTCCATCCTGCACTTCTAGGGAGTCCGCGGTGTTGTTCGTGCCGGAGAAGTTCATCGTGGTCGTAGTCTTCTGGGCAAGGGCCACTGCACCTTGAACGATCACGCGCCCCTGTGTCCCGGGCGTCGTATCGGCGATCGTCAGAAACGTATTGTTGGCGTTGCCAAAGTTCAGTCCTTCCCCATCTAGTTCGTCAGCGCTGATTCCACTGAGGGCCGTTAACTTCACTGTCCCTGTGTCGATTTCCTAGATGCCTGCGGCTGAGATGGTCCCGTGGAGGGCTGCGCCGAAGGTATCCACTTGCAACACAGCATTCGCGGAAGTGTTTTGCCAGTAACTATAGCCGTTGGCGTCCACTCCGGTGATGTGCAGTACGCCCGCGAGTACCCTGACGGTGCCGCCGACGTTGTAGACCGCACCGCCAATCCGCACCGAGTTGAGAGGGCTGCCCGGAGGTGAAAGGCCGAACCTATAAAGTGTTCCGCCGCTCTCGACCTTCACGGCAAGCGGGGCCGTATGACCCGGAACAAGCTCGATGCCGCCCACCGAATCTGGTTCCTGGTTGTTGCCGATATCTTGGGGTAAATTCAGGGTGGCCCCGTTGCCGATGTCGATGTAGTTCGCCGCCCCGGTGAGGACGAGGTTATCCGTCATATTCGCGAGTGTCACCCACGCATTTTGACCGTTGACGGAACCCAAGATGAATAGGTTCGTCCCCAGTCTGCCCGGTGTGCTTTGAACCTGTAGATTGGTCCCCGTGACGATGAAAGAGGAACCTTCTCCGCCGATGATGTTCCCCGCATCCCACTCGTTCGTGTTCTGGAACTGGAAGTTGCCGCCAAGGTCCAGTAGCGAGAGGGTTTTGTTGGCGGCAATGTCGATATTCGTGACATTGCTATTGAACACGAAGCGACCGTTTCCGCCAGTCACCATGAGCGATTGGTTCAGCGTGAGATGGTTGGGCCAGTCCCAGAGATACAACGAATTGAGGGGATTGATGTTCACGTCCAGAGTCAGGGGACCCGATAGCAGCCCGGTGATTCCGACGACGTCCCCCAGCGATCCAGGCATCCCCGGGTACTGCCCGGGCCCCGCCGGGTTCCCATTGAGGAGCCATCCCGCACCCGTAGCGTTTGACCATGTGTTGCTCACCCCGGCCAGCCCCTGCCACATCCACATTCCGGCCGGGCAGTAACGATCTTCCAGCACCTCCACCTGCGGAAGCGCACGCTGCGGCTTCTGCCGAGGACTCGAGGATTCCCGCGACCCCAACACGCTCTTGACGAATTTGAACAGATTGAACACGGATGCTTCCTTTGCGGCGACCGGATCAGCAGTCTGGTCTTTTCGTGAGCGGAATGAGGATGAGTACACAGAAATAAGCAACACTCCAGAAACTGCAACGCCATGCTCAAAAACTAAACGACGGCGACAACCCGAGATTTCCCTTCGTGATTCCTCTGCTTCAAACAGACGATCAGTACACGAGACCTTTCCCAAATAGTAAAACTTGGCTTTGAAAACCAATGCGCATTGCCCGAAACGGCTTGTTTTTCAGGGAAATTCAGCGTAACACTTCGATTCAACTTGTTCGTTTTTCCTATTTCGGAAAAAGTCTACTTTAGTTTTGAGGCGAGTCATTGGCGACCCTTGATGAGGTATAGTGGCTGTGATCACGGATTCGGCTACCCGTCACTGCACAGAATGACAGTGAAGTGGCCCTTCCCAGGCGTTTTCGACCGACTGGCTATTACAACGGGTGTATAGTGGCCGAATCCGTGATCACAGCTAGGTACAATTCATAATTAGACGAGGGCGCGACGAAAAAGTTTCAAAAAAAAGACCCCCCTCTCGCTCATCCCCACCGCGCACCTATGGTGGAGAGGACACTGAACTAAGCTACAGATCCTGTTTTCAGGGCTTTCCTTCCAGTTCGACGTGCAGCGGCGAGGAATGAAGCCGGCCGCGCACGCATCCGGAGACAACTAAGCTGCTGTATCATCTGGCTTTACGCCAACAGCCGGTGGGATGAGCGAGGAGTATCACGTTTTCTTTTCATTTCAAGGCAAAGGCTTTCAAACACCCACCGCTTTGCAAAGCCGTGAACGTGCGGTTCTGAAACGAAAAGATGCGCCGGAGTAACCGGCGCATCTGACAGCATGACATGAACCTTGGGGAGAACCGTTAGCTCACAAGCTGGCGAATCGGCTTGCCCTCGGGGACCAACTCAATCGGCCGGCCATCCTGTGCTCGATACCAGGTGTGCAGCGGCACGCCGAGCGTGTGATAGATCGTCGCCGCCAGGTCCTGCGGACTCGCGGGACTGTCGATCACGAACTCACCCAGGGCATTCGTCGCGCCGACGACCTGGCCCAACTTGACACCACCGCCGCCCATGCAGGCGCAGCCGGCCGTCGCCCAGTGATCGCGCCCCGCCGACGGATTGATCTTCGGCGTCCGGCCAAAGTCGCCGAACCACACCACCAGCGTCGAGGCCAGCAAGCCGCGGTCGTGCAGGTCTTGCAGCAGCGCCGAGTACGCCTGATCCAATGGCGGCAGCTTGCGTTCCTTCAGGCTCTTGAAGTTGTTCTGATGCGTGTCCCAGCCGCCATCCGTCACCGTCACGAAGTGGACGCCGGACTCGATCAGCCGCCGTGCCAGCAAACAACTCTGTCCCAGGGTGTGCCGGCCATAGCGGTCGCGCAGTTTCGCTGGCTCGTCTTCCAGAGCGAACGCCTTCTTGGCCGCCGGCGACGTGATCAGCGCATGGGCCTTCTCGTAGAATGCGTCGCGTGCCCGCACGACCGGGGCCGTCTCCTCGACCTTCCGCTGATGATCGTCGAGCGCGTTGAGCATGCCGACGCGACGTTCGAGGCGTGCCTTATCGGCATCCGATACGCTCAGGTCGCGCACCTTGAACGCCGCCGCGTTGGGGTCCTCGCCGATCTCGAAGGGGTTGTACTCGTCGCCGAGGAAGCCGGCGATGCCGCCGTTGAAGCGGCGATCAATGTTCTTGCCGAGCTGGACAAAGGGGAGCATGCCGTCGCGGTAGCCGCGCTCCTTGGCGATGACCGAGCCATAGCAGGGGAACGGCAGCGAGGCGTTGAACTTGTGGCCGGTCATCATGATGTGATCGGCCGTGCCGTGGCTGCCGTTCTTCGGGTCGTGGCCGCGAATGATGCTGTACTTGTCGGTCTGCTTCGCGAGCAGCGGCAGATGCTCGGCGATGCGGACGCCGGGCAGAGTCGTCGGGATGGTGTTGAACTCGCCGCGCACCTCGGCGGGAGCGTCGGGCTTGGGATCGAACGTCTCGTGATGGCTCGGACCGCCCTGCATCCACATCAGGATGCAGTTGACGTTCTTGCGCTCGACTGGCTTCGTGGCCGCTTGCAGACGCAGGAACCCGGCCAGCGACAGGCCGAGCGTTGACAGTCCGCCAATACGAAGGAAGTCGCGGCGCGAGACGCCTGAACAATCCTGGCTCGAACCGGAGAAGTAATCGAACATGGTTTGCGACTCCGGGCAGGGTGGCAGGATACTTGGCAGGAGGAGACGAGTCGTTCATCTCCTCCTCCATCCTGTTCCGATTTTCTTCGATGTCAATAGAAAAATGGCGTCGCCGCTCGCTTGCCCGACGAAGTGCAAAGGACGGACGGACGAATTACGTCTTGGCCCGTTGGGGGTTTCGGGGTGGCCCCCAAACCCCCACCCCCCCAAAATTAAGTATTGCGGCCCCGGGGGGACCCCGGCAAAGCTAGTGTGCGGGGGGTTGGTTTCCGGGG
>JBBSDR010000263.1:0-7589 GCA_038240465.1 Gemmatales bacterium | reverse complement strand
GTGTGTCGGTTACGCTTGCCTACCATTGCTTCCCCTTTCCTGGGCCACCACTGTAGCTTAACTGGTGGTCCAGTTTTCGGGGTCCACTATAGCGCCCCGCAGGCTTCCGCCCACCAACACGCCAGCGCGGCCGCAAACACGAGGTCGTCATGTTCGCCTTCATGCTACGCCTTGACGACCTCTTTCGCAACCTCCCAGCTTCACGTCCGGTTCACTCGCTCTTCCCTTGATCGACCGGACACGCGCCGGCCACGTTGACCTGCTTTCTGGCGATATTGACCTGTAGCACGGGAACGGCCAGCTTGCGGACGAGGGCGAGCGTCTTAATGGCGGACAGGTAGCGCTTCTGGGCAGCGGACAGGGTGCGCTGGTAGTACGCGCCGACTTCCAGAGTCATGCTCTCCTTGCCTGCGTAGAGCATTTCCAGATGGTGCAGGTGCAGCCAGCAGGTAACGATGCGATCAACCAGCAGACGTTCAAGAGGCGTCGAAGTCGGGCCAGCCAGTTCATCCCGCAGGATGTCCAGTTTGCGACGCAGGGCTTCCTGAACCAGCAGGTTCTTCCCGCTGAACTTGTCAATCAGGGTTAGCTGTGCGTGACGGGCCAGGTCACCCCCGAACCTGTTTACGATGTTGGGGTCTTCCAGCACCTTCCGCAACGCGGGCAGCGTCGAGGCGTCGCCAGCCTGCGCCTGCTTGAGGAGGTTGTGGAGTTCATCGGCCCCGGTCGGGGCCGCCACTTCAGCGGGCTTTGTCGCATTGGCCACGTCGTTTCCTCCATTCGCCGCGTTTGTGTTGCCGAAAGCCGGCGGCCAGCAGTGCGGCCCGGGCCAGCAGCTCGGCCAACTGGCACAACTCGGCCAGCGGAGCGTCGAGGGCTTCCAGTTCGGCCTGTTTCGCCAGCCGCTCGGCTCGCTCGGCTTCCCGATGCTGGCGTTCGATGGCGTCCTGTTGCGCCACGAGTTCAGCAAGGCGCCCGGTGCCGACGTATTCGCGGACGACGCGGCCGTTCACCTTGCGGACGCGGTAGTAGTAGCCTCGTTCCCACGCCATCGGTTGTGCTACCTCTGAGCGTTTGCCCCGCTCCAGTCCCTTTCGGGTCCGGCTACTGTGCGCATCGCTCATCCTCCAGAATCTTACGCATACACCTTCAGTTGAAGGGGGCCATCGTCCGCTTGCCGATCACGCAAACGAGCGACGGGAGATGGCGCCTTTATAAGAGCCTGTAGCGACTTGAGCGTTCGCTCGTAGAGCCGGTGGAAGTGTTCCACCATTCTCGTCGCCCTATCAACCGCCTCGGCTTCTGGCAGCCGCGGAAGCTCGGGAATACCTTTGTTCCGCCGGGCCGATCTCGCGCCCTGAAGAGCCGAGTAGGCAGCCACGGCCTCTTGCCATTCCCAGAGCTGCGACTGCCACAGGGCCAACTGATCGACCAGCATGCCTTCGAGGGCGGTGCGGGGACGCACCGCATCCAGCAACTCGGCTCGCAACGCCAGAAAGCGAACGCGGTCCCAGCATCGGTTCTCGCCGCCTTCCAGTACGCGAGCCACACGATGCCCGTTCCGCAGTTCCTCGCGGGCAGCCTCCATCATCTTCTCCCATTGCGCCTTGCCCTGTCCCGGCGCGTGCCGCTCAAGGGTGTGAAGGTCGGGCCAAGAGACTTGGTCCGGCGGGCTGGACTTGATGCGCTCCACCTGTCCGGCATCGTCGAGGACACGGGCGCGGGCTTCCTCGGGCGTCAGGCCGAAGTGCTCGACGTAGCCGGCGACGAGCTGTCCGAACGACTGGGCGAGCTCCTGCGCCAGGTCACGGGCCTCACTGGGTGCTTCGGCTTGCCCCGTGGGTGATCGCTCTTCCTGTTCCGCAGTCATTGTGCCTCCTTCATGGTGAGGATGGAAATTCTACGGCACCCGCGGCTTTACTCGTTCGCCTGAGCATCGCGGGCCTCAGCGCGCTGTAGTAACTCGCGGGCCTTGACGAGATTCGCCCCCTCGAGCAACTTCTGGAACTGGTCGTTCTTCAGCCGGTTGGCAATGGCCTCCAGGATGTCGCGCTCGGCGCCCATCTCGGCCGCCTCGTCTGCTGCAAGGTCGGTCAGGGTCCGCGGGTTCTCGCCGATGACGTAACGCGTCAGCCAATCCCGCGCCTTGCTGTCACCCTCTTTGGCGCGGGTCACTGTTGCCTTGACGATTTCTTGCCAGTCCTCAAGGCTGATGGCGTCCGATAGGGCCGCCAGGTATTGCCGCTCGACGGCCCGGCGCGGCCGGCCGGGGCCACCGGGGTTGCCGTCCGCAAAACGCCCGTTCCCTTGTCGATGGTCGCTACTCATCATGTTGGCCTCTTGTTGTCCCGGTCGTTCCGTTTTCGCGCCGTCTAAACGGCGAGCCTCCCCGAATCATGAGGGAGAGCTGCCGTTCTTCACCGTAACACAATTCAGGAACGCGCGCTATCCCTTCGCTCCCCCCTGTTTCTCTTCTGTCAGGAGTGCGGCGAGCCGCGCACGGTCAGCCGGCGAGAGCGCCAGGAGAGCCGCAGCGAGTGTCGTCAAATGGTCGGGTTGTGTGGTTTCCGGTTCGCTGGTGCAAACAGGGGTGCAAACGGAATGCGCTGTTGCCGTAAGTCCTTTGTCTTTGGGAGTTGCGTCGCTGGCATCCTTGCTCGACACGCTGGGGGTCACAGGTTCAAGTCCTGTAGCGCCCACTTACACAAGTCGTTTGCCGATGGCCACTTAGGCATCCCTTCCGTCGGTCGGAAGTGCGGCATCGCAACCCAAGGAATGCGGTAAATTACCGCAAAACCGCAAGGGGAACCGATGGCACGCACCCGCAAAGGCACTCCTCCCGCTTATCCGAGCGGCCCGCACAACAAACAGGCACGCATCACTGTGACTCTCACCTCGGGCAAAAGGCATTGCCTATACCTTGGTGCGTTCGGCAGCAAGGAAAGCCGGGCTGAGTCTCAGCGCGTCCTCGCGCTGATGGAAACGCACGGCGGCCGCTACCCGGTAAAGGGGCTTTGTAAGGAAACACCCGAAAACGGTAAGATAGGCAAGGCTGGTAGCTACCCATTTTCACCAGATTACCATTTTTCGGTGTTTCCTTACAAAGCCCGGTAAAGGACGACGGGTCACCCATGACGGGACTGACCATCAACGAGATGGCATTGCAGTTCTGGCAGGATGCGGAAAAGCGCTACAGACTCCTGGACGGTTCTCCCTCTCGGGAACTGGAACACTACCAGTACGCCCTCGAACCTCTCCTGGATCTGTATGGTCACACCCTCGGACGTGAGTACGGTCCTCGGGACCACAAAGCCATCCGACAACGACTGCTCGACAAGCTCAGGTTTTACGTCCGATTCCGCTGCGGAGACGAGGTCAAGGATCGCTGGCTGGGAGAAAAGGACGTGCGCGCCGTGGAGCGGCTCGCGAACTGGAAGGGTGAATGGCTCCCCATCGAGATCCTGACTTGCAAATCGGCAATCACCCGAAAGGTCATCAACCAGCGGATGGCTCATATCGAGAGATGCTTGAGGCGTTCCGGGCCGAGTCATGCGAAGCGGACAGGCCAGTCTCCGCGCACAAGGAGAGACCAAGGACCCCAACCCAGCGGGAGCGGGCAAGCGATGAAGCTCGTCGTCGGCTGGAGGAAAAGTGGTCGCGGACCTCGGAGTAGCAGTTGTGCAATGGACACCCTCTGATGACTCCATCATTGCTTGGCAGGTCGCCTTCGGCTTCCCTGCGGTCTCATATCCAAGAGGTTTTCGCCGCCGTCGATACCGAGTGCAGTCGGCGGCACCGTGATCGCCCGTGGAAAAGATCATGCAACTCAACGGGACTCCGAGCCTGGGTTCACTTCGACCGGCCTCTGGTCGATTCGTGAGTCCACAAGGTCTCAAGTCTCAAGTAATAGAGAACACGACAATGCGAACGCGCAAATTCCCGCGCGGTGCCAGACACCTGCGCGCCTATGCAGAATTCGAGAGCTACCTCGTCGATTTCACCGTGGGCCGCTACCCGTTCCTGTGGATCGTCGGCCGGCCCGGAATCAGCAAAACGGAATCTCTCCAGGCCGCCCTGCGCGGTCGGCAGGCCTACTACCGCAAGGGTGGCCAGTTGACACCGCTCCAGTTCTATATCGACTGCTTTCACTACCAAGGTCAACCGATCATCCTCGACGACGCTGAACACCTGCTCGATAGCAGGCTGGGAGCAAGGCTCGTGTCGGCGCTGGGTGATACGTCGCCGACCAAGCAGATGTCCTACGCGACAACGTCGCATGCCCTGAATGGCGTCCCTCCAGTGTTCAGCACGACCTCGTCGCTCTGCATCGTCGCCAACAGGGCCACGGGGGATGAGGCCATCCTGAGCCGGGCCGTTGTCCTGTATTTCGACCCCACCAACTCCGAGTTGCACCGCGCTGTCGCCAGCTGGTACTGGGATCAGGAAATCCATGACTGGTTCGGCCAGCATGTCAACCGGCTGCGGGCCTTCGAGCCGCGTTGGTATCTCATCGCTTTCCAGGACAAGTCGGTCGGGCGGGACTGGCGGCGGATTGCCATAAAGGCTCACGCCTTGGACCGTACCTCGGCCATCATCCAGGACGTGGAGGCGGACGCGACCTATACGAACCGTGAGAGCAAGGCCGATCGGTATGTCGAGTTAATGGCGGGGGGCAGGGGTGCCTCTCGTGCGACGTACTTCCGGCTGCGTCGGCGACTGGAACAGGACGGCCTTCTGACAGTGAACATGACCCCCCCGATCCCCCTCCGGAGGACGCGGCCGCCTGACCCGCTCACCGACCTGGAGCTGGAGTCACTGGCCACGGGGCCGCTTCCGGCGGCTGAAGAACCGGCGACTCATCTTGACCTGCCGGCTCGCGCGGAGTTCGCCCGGCCAATTCAGGGGCTGCCCTCGGGCAACATGCCTGCTGCGAGCATCGTCCTGGATGACCGAACGACGTGGGAGGGATCGGAGGAGGCAGAGGCACCGGAGGATGAGGAGTAGGCCACCGGCGGTGACTGGATGGTTTGCTTGCGTGAATGAAGTTCGTGACTCTTGAGACCCGCCAATGACAGCGCGGTCAGCGTCCGCCCCAGTTCGACCTACGCAACAGCCAGACTGCACATTGATGGGCGGCCGCTCCTTGAGCAGCCATCGCCAAGCCCGAACTGGACATCGACGCGCCGGCAGCGCGCAAGGCAGCCACGGCGCTGATCCCTCCTCCGGTCGCCAGCGGCGTCGGCCAAGCCGTCGCCCTGGCCATCGCGGAGTCCAGGGCGCTGCTCCTGGAGCGCTCAATTTCCGATGTGGACGAACAAAGTCAGAAATCTGGCGTCTTTAATCTTTAGGCATGAGCAACATTCGCGCACGGGGCAAGCTGGCCGACTCCCGACGTTCGGGACCCTCAGCCAGTCCAACCCGTCGCCATCAACACTGGAGTAAGGACGATGTGTATGTGTTCAAAGTACGTCTCTGAACGAGGTGAAGCGGCGATGAAAGCGGTCGGCATCTGGCTGGTCCCTCTCGATGAAGCGGGCGGGCCGACACCGGGACGGATCGCGGATCGGCTGTCCGACATCCACGCCGAACACTGGAAGATGCCATCGCATCAGGTGACCCAGAGGCGACTGATGAGGCGATGGGGAGACTGGAACTGATGGTGTTCGCTTTAGACACCTGGAGTCACGCGATGGCCTTCAATCTATCACTGCGGGGGGGCAAGTCGAGAGGCTGAGTCGTGATGGACCGTGATCGCACTGCGGAATAATCGGGGGGGCGTCTGCCCCCCGACACCCATCGGAAAGCCGCAGCTCAGACAGCAACAGCGCCGCCATTCACCTCTGGAGCGCCGCCTCCAGACAAACCCAGGGTTCCGACCAGCCAGCGAAAATTGGCGTCTTCTTCAGACAGCCGAGCATCGTCGCCCGGCGTCTGACCAAGGAGACCATCGTCAGGACCACTTGCTACATCGACTCGCTTGCCCTCGGTCGGCTTTCACGCCGCAAGCTCTACCTTCTGGCCGAAGCCGTCGCATTCACCGCCGTCGCATTTGACTGTCTCATCGACACGTTTTTCGACGAGATCGCGACGCGGCAGCCCGACCTGCCCCTGCCCCGTGGCCCTCGCCGCGCGCCGCCAGGAATGATACTCGCCCACGCCTTCCCGATGTTACTGGGTCTCGCACTCCCGCTCGGCAGGGCTGGTCTGCTTCCACCTCTGATCTGCTGGCTCACGATTGCGGGTGAGCGTGTTCGCAGGGCTGCCGAGATTCACATCGCCCTCAGCCGCATCGAGGCGAGTGGAGCTGGCCACCCGCATAGCGTCGTCTGGGCTGGGTTGGTCCGCGAGGTGGCGGTTCACGTCGAGGAGGTTCACAAGATTCTCGCCTTCGCAGCAGCGGCAGTTGAAACCGCCCGCGAGTCACGCGAAAGCCGTCGCAAATGTGCCTGATGGTTGTGCCGCCTCCGTCATCCCGGACGGCCGTCCTTCGTCTCCTGCTGCGCCAGCAGGACGTTGGACAGCTTGCCGTGGCCGTGGCCAGGGGCGGAAGTCGCCGAACACTGTCCTGTCTCTGCGAGCTGCGGTGGCGCGTTCAAGCCGCAAGTCGCTTGATCGCAGGACGCCAGGCCGGCAGAGATCATGGAGAGGAGCAGCCACGCCCAGGAGGTCCTCGGCCTCCACCTGCCGTCGTCAAGGTGTTGGCCAGCGCTCGGCGTGCGCCAATGCACGCCCTTGTCGGGAGCGTGCCGGCAGCGCGCAAGGCAGCCACGGGCGCTGATCCCTCCTCCGGTCGCCAGCGGCGTCGGCCAGGCGGCCGTGTCGAGATTCGAGCGGCTGCCTGCTCTGGGCTTGGGCGACAGCAAGGGCGAGACGCGGCGCAGGCTCACCCGCTTTTGTGGAATGGCGGATGAGCTGGACGCTGCGCTGGACGAGGTTGTGAACTATTTTTCTGATCTACCAGTATAAACCCGGAAATCTGACGTCTTAAGTTTATGTACGCAAAACAATCGCCCGGAAACAATCACGGAGGATTGACCATGACGAGGAAGACGACCACATCTCCCGAGGAAAAACAGGCTCTCGCGGCTAGCACGCCGGCGAACGTGCTGGCGGACAAGATGCTGTCCAAGCGCACGGAGCCTCTGGCGCTTCGCCATGTGAACGAGCATTCAGCGCTCCAGATTCTACCAAATGCCGGGACGCTCAACGGGCGCCATGTGAGCTACCTGATCGAGCAGTTCGGTGCCGGGCTGGCGTGTGACTTCCAGTGGCTTCAGGTGCGCGTCAAGGATCACGGCGACCAGCTCTACAACGCGGACGGCCAGCACAGTTCCCACGCTCTGAACCTGTTCCACCAGGTGACCGGGACGCTGCCGAAGGTGGATGTGACCATCGAGCGCTACGAGGTCGAAACGCTCGAAGAGGCGGCCGCGCTCTCCAGTACCTACTTCTACAGCAACATTTTTTGGCCTTGTCAGGAGGGGCGGTTTCAGCTGCAATGAGGAAGGCGTTTTCCACGACGCACGCTCTGGCCAGCTCGTGCAGATCCTTCTCTGGTCGTCATTGGGAGGCTCTCTCCATGACCACGG
>JBBSDR010000262.1:0-7601 GCA_038240465.1 Gemmatales bacterium | reverse complement strand
CCCGGTGGTACTCTTTCTCCGGGCGCTGACGCTTCCGGCTCGCCCGGAGGTTCCGGCTCCAGAGTGACGAAACCGCCCTTCGCCAGCGTCAGCAGCATCTGGTCGAGCGCCTTCTCGCCGGCCTTGATGCGCGCATCATCGAGGAGCCGTTTGCGGATGACGACGCGCAACTTTTCCACGTCCGGCGACACAGCGAGCAGGTATGCGAGCAGACGCCACGGCAGCGGCCCCTTGCTGTAGAGCTTGCCGGGCGGCGCCGCCTTGAGACGATCGAAATCGCCCTCGCCCCAGTACTTGACACCCTCACGCCGCGACGGCTTCTTCCTCTTGAGGTCCTTCTTGGCACGAAGGAGAGTCGGGTCCTTGGTGTTCTCGGGGATCTGATCGTACTTCTGCTTCCAGCGCAGGATCTTGACGTCGTCCTCGGGGGCCAGGACATAGACGTAGCCGCGCGTGTCGTACTGCGGCCGGCCCGCCCGGCCGAAGATCTGATGCGCCGTCGAGGGATCGATCAGCTTTTCCTTGCCGAACGGACCCTTGACGAGACTCGACAGCAGGATGGAACGCGCGGGCAGGTTGATGCCGGAGGCGAGCGTCTCGGTGCAGACGGCGACGGCAAGCAGTTTCTTCTCGAACAACTCCTCGACGAGCCGGCGATACTTGGGCAAGAGGCCGGCGTGGTGGACGCCGACGCCGCGGCGCAGCATCTGTTGCAGTTTAGGACCGACACCCTGTTTCCAGTCGAGCTTGTCCACGGCCTTCATGAGCGGATCGCGCTGTTCCGGTCCGAGCAGGGTCAGTCCCTTGAGCATCTCGGCCACGGACCAGCACTCGTCGCGGTTGAAACAGAAGACAAGCGCCGGCGTGTGCCGTGTCTCGGCATCTCCCTTGGCCATGTCAACGAGTTGCTCGCCCAGCAGCATGTCGGGAATCCACTGATACGACAGCGGCACCTTGCGTTCCTTGCCCTCGATCAACTGGACCTTGCGCTGATGGCAGCGTTCCAGCCAGGAGAGGAACTCGAGCGAGTTGCCGACGGTGGCGCTGAGCAGCAGCAGGCGGACGTGTTTGGGCAGCAGGCTGAGCGACAGTTCCCAGACGATGCCGCGCTCGGGATCGGCGAAGGAGTGGAACTCGTCCATGACGACGGCCGAGACGTTGTCGAACTCGAACTCTTCCTTGTGCAGCAGCCGATTGAGCAGGATCTCGGCGACGACGACGAGTACGCGCGCGCCGGGATTGACCCGGCGATTGCCGGTGACGAGGCCGACGTCGTCCGGCGCGAAGCCCCAGCGTTCGGCCGCGCGCTGCATCTCGTGAAACTTCTGCTCGGTCAGGGCGATCAGCGGCGTGGTGTAGTAGGCGATGGAGCCGGTGTGCAGCGCCTCGTAAAGAGCGGCCTGGGCAATGAGCGTCTTGCCGGTGCCGGTGGGAGCGCAGACGAGAACGCCTTGCTCCGCGGTGAACCAGGCAAGCAGGGCCTCTTCCTGCACGGGATACGGAACATAGGGCAGTTGATCGAGATAGCGTGTGGCGAGGTCGTCGCGGCTGGGTGTCGTGGACATCAAGCCCTCATGGAGGCAAGGAAACGGCTCGTCGGGCAAGCGACAGCGGCGTAGCCATTGTAGACGGCGCGAACGAATCGATTGCGTTCGGCAACAAGGTGGGCGTCCGAAGGGGAGGCAGAATGATAAGCTGAGGGAACGGAATCGAGACTGCGATCCCCAGCAATCCGGGGGATGAGGAGAAATGCGGATGGCTCTATCCTCACTGATTTCAGCAATCCTCGTCGGGCTTGCCGCGCAGGCCGTGCCGCCGCCTCCGCCGAAAATCAATGCCGTCATGCCCCTGCCCGACAAGGCACCGGCCTGGCTCGCAGGCTACCGTCTGCGCTGGCCGCTGCGCATCATCGGTGACCCCACCAAGCAGACCTCGCAGACCGTCATCACCAGCTTGCCCACCGGCGGCTGGCTCAAACCCGATGCCACGGACGTCGCCGTGCAGACCGCGACCGGTGAGGTACTGCCCGTCACTGTCCTGTCACACGATCCGGCCGGTGAGACGATTGTTCAATTCCCGCGCAAGGCCAATGACGGCTGGTACTGGGCCTATGGTGGCAACGCCGCGCCGAAGGCTGGCCCGAAAGCGCCGGCGATGCAGGAAGGCATGACCGTCGAGGTGCGCGACTGGGCCGGCGATGATCTCAAGGACTGGACGGCTGTGCGAGCGGGGCTGCAAAAGAGCGAGACCGTCATCGGCAATGCGGTCGTTCCTGACATCCTCCAGAACTCCAATCCAACGCGGCCCGGCGAGTTTCGCAAGTTCGCCGCCTCCTATCGAGGCTTCCTCAAGATCGACAAGCCGGGCGTCTATCGCTTCTTCGCCAATGCCGACGATGCGGTATTCGTCTTCATCGATGGCTTCAAGGTCTTCGAGCGCGCCGGCAGCAACAAGAAACTCACCGGCGTCGTGCCGATCAACAAGATCGGCGCCGACGTCGAGTTGAAGGCGGGCGTCCATCCAATCGAGGTCCATCACGTCCTCGGCAACAACCCCGACGCTGTTGGCACGATGATGCTTCTGTGGAAGACGCCCGACATCAAGACCTGGGTCATGCTTCCCTCGACGGCCTTCACACGCGCTCTCTATGCCCTGCCGTCGGCGCTGGAGGAGGCGGCGAAGTTGCCGGCCGCATCCTTTTGTTGCGGCATCGATGACACGCTCCAGTCCGGCGCGACCACGGGATACCTGGTCCGCTTCGAGGCGAATGGCCCGATCAAGGACACGGACCATCTACTCTGGGATTTCGGCGATGGCGTCACTGCCAATGGCCGATCGGTCCATCATGTCTACTTCAAGCCGGGCAACTACAAGGTGACGCTGACCTCTGTCGCGGGGCTGGCTCCCTTTCGCCGCATGGTCCACGTCTGGCCCGCGCCGGGGGCGACCAGTCCGCTGTCGCTGGCTGCCGCCGTGCGGGCGCTGAACTCCGACGACTGGAAGAAAGCCGACCGGCAACGGCTCAACGAGGTCGTCGAGTTCCTGACGATCTGCGAACGGCCCGAGCGCTGGAAACTCCTCGAAGCCGTCACCGGCCATTTGCTCGCAACCGAGACAGACCTGGCCGCGAAGGCCACGCTCCTGAACATTCGCATCGAGGCGCTGGGCGAGATTGGCCGGGCGAACGATGCCCTGGCCCTGGCCGAGAAGTCGTTCCCTGAGTTCGTCAGAGTGCCGACGCAGCTTGTCACGCTCAAGCTCGCGGCGGCGTCGGTCTATCATCGCCATCTGAAGGATTTCAGCGAGGCGAGCAAGCGCTACAAGGCGATTCTCGAAGATCATCGCCGGCTGGAGCATCCCGCCATGCGTGTGGCGGCCATTCGCTGGGGCGACCTGTTCGCCGAGACGGGCGATTTCGCCAAGGCGAGCGAGACCTATCGTCTGGCGGCAACGCTCGGCGGCGACAAGTTCAAGGCGACTGCTCAGACCGACGCCATCACCCGCGGCGCTCTGCTGCGCATCGCCGAGCAGCGTTTGCGCAGCGGCGACATTCGCCAGACGCGACAGATGCTCGAACGTATCGAACTGGATTATCCCGAGCAGAAGGTCGAGGGACTCTATCGCTTTCTGCGTGCGGAGTCCGATCGCCACGGCGGCCGTTACGAGGATGCGCTCCGCAACTACGAAGTGCTGCTCAAGCTCGTGCAGTGGGCCGGCTATCGGGACCGGGCGCTCTTTGGCATCGCCGACTGTTACACGCGCATGGGCGACGAGGACAGGGCGCTCAAATGGCTGACGGGCCTGAAGGATTCGTTCCCGAGCTATTTCGAGAAGCAGAAGCTCGCCGATTATCAGAAGACGCTCGAAGCGCGGCGCGACCTGAAGAAGAAGCCGCCGCCGGGCGACCCCAACGAACCGATTCCCGGCACTTTCATCACTGGCTTCGAGCCGGGCGAGAAGGCGACTTTCGGCAAGATCGAGACTGCTGTCGTCGTGCCGTCCTTCGGCATTGCCGGGCCGCACGTCTATCTGCTCGATGGCTATCCGGAGTACAAGGGCTATTTCGAGTACAGCAGGCCGCTGCAAGGGATGCATCAGAACGGCACCTACTGGGTCGAATTCTGGTATCGCGACACACTGGCCTGGGGTCCGCCGTCGAACAACCCGCACACGCACGTCTGGCTCTATCCGGATGGGGTGCCGCCGGCGACGGCGGAGATGGGTACGGTCTACTATCAGCGCTCTCTCGGCACGTGGCGCAAGATCAGCTACAACATGAAGGCCCCCTCGACGCCGGGCGCGAAGCTGGCGATGTCGATTCGCCACATCTTCGGTCTGATGGAACTCGATGGCGTCAGTGTGCGGCCGGTCAGCGACCGCGAACACGACTCCCTGGGCAACTTCCTCGAAGGACCACCCTCGCCATGAAGAAGACAGAAATGGCCACAAAAAACACAATAAATCACAAAAAACAGAAACGCGAATGTCGTCTTTGGCACTCGCTCCGCTCTCTTTCACTTTTTGTGTCTTTTTGTGTTTTTTGTGGCCATTCCTCTTCCACTGGAAGGGCTGTAGAGATCACGACCAACGGCACCGGCGGCGGACCGTGGAGCGAGGCGGCCACCTGGCGCGGCGGCGTCGTGCCGAAGGCCGACGATGAGGCCACCATCCGCAAGGACGATGCTGTCGTCTTCGACCGCAACGACGACGGCAAGGTCACCTGCGCCAAGCTCAACATCGACCCGCGCGGCGCGCTGCGATTCAAGACGGGTGCCGGCAAGGTCATCTTCGTTGTCCCTGGACCCATCGAGAGTTTTGGCATGGTCAAACTCGATGGGACCGCCGCGGCCGACGACTTTCACGAAATTCGGCTGACAGGCAAAACGCTTGAGGATCGCACGATCAAGTTCGAGAAGGGCGGCGGACTCATTGTCTCTGGCAAGGCCAACCTGCCCGGCGGCAAGCGCAACGTCCTCATCGCCTCGAAGGCCCCCGATCCCAAGGCGATGGACCTCACCGCCAAGATCGAAGTCAAGAACGGCATTCTCGACGTGCAGCGTGCGGAATTCCAGGATGTGAAGCTCGAAGGCAACGACATCGACAACACCGGCAGCAAGGCGGGCGAACGCTGCAACATCGCCGGCAATCGCTTCCTGGGCAGGAGCGGCATCAGTTTGCTCAGTTGCGACACGCCGCACATTCTCGATAATCTGCTCGACTATGCAGGCGGCCCCTGGCAACTGCCGCCCGCCATCGCGCTCAACAGTTGCGCGCTGGCCGAGGTCAAGAATAACACCATCAAGGGTTCCTTTTACTACGCCTTCAGCATCTACGGCTGCACCGACGCGATGGTCAGCGGCAACAGCACCGACAAGTGTTACACCGGCTTTTACTGCATCGGCACGACCGTCTTCAAGGGAAACACCGTCCAGGAGGCGGGCGGCGGCTGCATCCTCATCTCGTTCGCGGGAACGGTGGAGGATTGCACTTTCATCAACTGCGCCTACGGAATCCACGTTTCCACCGCCACGGTCCAGGTTGTGAACTGCATCTACAAGGACCCCCCGAAGCTGGGCCATGCCATCGACTTCGCCATTGGTGAGGTAACCCTGATCAACTGCCCCTTCGGACCGGGAGACATCGTCCTGCCGAAGCCGCTGCCGAAGACCGATAAACCACTCGTGACCGCCATGCACTTCTTGCTCCTGAAGGTCGATGGCAAGACGCCGGAGGATACGCAGGTCGATGTGAAGACGGCCAAACCCGCTGTGCCTCTGCCTCCGGGCGCGATGGACCTCAACGTCCGCAACGCCCCTGCGCCGCTGGTCGGCGGCCGTTCTCCCTTGCCGCAATCGCTCAGCCCGATCATCCTGAAAGGATGGGTCCTCGACAAGGACGGCAAGACCGTGCCGGCGCCCGAATACACCGTGCGCGTCCTGGCGCCGGCGGCGGACGGCAAGGAAGCGAAGGTGCTGAAGACGCTGACAGTCAAGCCCGATGAGAAGTGGTTCCGCGCCAAACCGAACGACCCGGCGCCCACGATGGAGGTGAGCCTGAAATGACTGCTTGGGTTTCGCGAAACGTAAACGGCGCCTCGGTGTTATTCGTCGCGCTGATGCTGGCCGGGATCGCTCACGCTCAGCCTCGCGTCGTCACATTCCCGCCGGCCGAGAGTCCGCCGCCGCCGCCCGTCAAGGCGCCGCCCAAGACGCAGGCCAGCGGCGAGGACACCGGCGTCATCCCCGACGCCGGTCCCAGCCAGCGCAAGACGCAGGACCGCACGCCGCCGCCGCCGACGAACCTCACCATCATGTACAAGGTCGAGTACGGCACCACGCTCGAATACCGCCATCCCGACGGACAGGTGCAGAAGTTCGAGCAGTGGAAGAGCTTCCCCAACGACGGCTCGAACCTTGTCAGCTATCTCAACACGCGCCTCAAGGACGGCAACAACTACCAGTATGCCACCAAGCCGCTCGCCAGTCCCGGCTTCGATCCGGTCGATATTCCGCTCCTCTACATGGCCGGCGACTACGACTTCGTTCTGAAGGATTCGGAGGTCGAGAACCTGCGCAAGTTCCTCGTCGGCGGCGGCACCATCCTGTTCAACGCCGCCCGGGGTCGAGACGAGTTCAACCAGGCAGCGGCTCGCGAACTGCGCAAGGTGCTGCCCGGCAAGCCGCTGATGCGACTGCCGATGGACCATCCGGTTTACAACGCTCGCTATCGTGTCAGCCAGGTCAACATGATGGTCAACGGCGTGCAGTTCCAGAAGCCGCCGGAAATCTACTCCATCGACATCGGCACCCGCGCCGCTGTCATCCTCGTGCCGCACGGTCTCGGGACCGCTCTCAGCGGCGAGAAGTATCATCCGGCCGGCAAGCACCTTGTCGGCGAGTCGGCCCTGCGCCTGAGCGTCAACCTGCTCGCCTATGTCCTGGGCAGCACCGAGTATGGCCGATTCCTGGCGCAGGAGTTCCCGATCTATCGCGGCTCCACACGAGCCGGCGACGTCTTCCGTTTCGCCTCCGTCAAGTACAAGGGCAGTTGGGACGTCAACCCAGCGCTGCAAAACATGCTCTTGCAGGGACTCAAGACCAACACCAACATCGACGTCGATTTCTCGCCGCGTTCCGTGGCCCTCGAAGACCCGGCGGCGGGCAACTATCCGCTGCTGTTCATGACCGGCCATTATGACTTCAAGTTGAGCCAGGTCGAGGCGGAGGGACTGGCCAGGTATCTCCAGCGCGGCGGGCTGCTCGTCGCCACGTCGGCTGCGGGACTGAAGCCATTCGACCGCGCTTTTCGCCGTGAACTGAAGAAGGCGTTGCCCGGCGCTGACCTGATCAAGCTGCCGCCGACGCATCCTCTGTTCACCGGCGGCTGGAGCGCCATTGATCGGCTTGTCTACACTCCGGCCGCGCTGAAGGACAATCCGGACCTGGAGAATCCGGAGTTCTACGGGCTGTTCCTCGATGGCCGGCTGGCGGTGCTATATACGCCGCACGATCTGATGAGCGGCGTCAACCGCGAGTCGAACGCTTATGCCAAGGGAATCGCGGCTGAGGACGCCTTACGGCTGGCGATCAATATCATTACCT
>JBBSDR010000261.1:0-7618 GCA_038240465.1 Gemmatales bacterium | reverse complement strand
CTACGCCCTGGCAGCGACTGCCCTGCAAAGCGCCAAAAGCCGGCGGTTTCGTCCTTACGGACTCGATGCGGATTACGTCTGGGGTACACTGATCGCCACTGTCCTGCCTGACAAGGAATATGCCGGAGACAAGATTCGGCCCGGCGACATTCTCCAGATGCGAAACGCTCAGTTCCCCGGTGCGCTCCTCAAGCAGCACACGGCTGTTGTGGTCGGGGTGACGGATGATGGCCGAGCCGTGTCGGTACTGGAGCAGAACGCCGGCAACGGCACCGAGGAGGAGAAACGCACGGTGAAGCCGGGCGAGTATCTCCTGGGGAAGCTGAAAGGCGGCTGGGTCAAGGTCTATCGTCCCGTCCTTCTGCCGGATCCCGAAAAGGATAAAGCTCCCGACGCCTTCGCGATGGGGCTTCTCCGTCTGCTGAATGCCGAACGCAAGAAACGCGAGTTGGCCCCCTTGACATTCAATGGCCGGCTGAGCGCGGCCTCGCTGGCGCTGGCCAAACGCGCCGCCGACGGGCAGACGATCGAACCCGAGGAGCTTCTCGACCTCACCCAGGACGCCGGCTACATCGAGAAGACGGCGCGGTACGCCACCGTCACCGGCGGATCCTCTCCCGAGGAAGTACTACGACTCTGGCTGCGCTTGCCGGTCGTGGCCGAGATCATCCTCAGCGCGGATTTCACCGAGGTGGGGATCAGCAGCGGCGTCGCGAATAAGCAGGGCTTGCGCGTCCGTGTCGCCGTCTGCGCGTCGCCTGCCGTGATCCCATAATCGCTGCTGTCCGTTTGCGCCGGCGCAGGCTTGAAAGCTCCGTGGCAGAATGAATCGGATTGCAAGAAGGGGTGGTTTGCTATAAAGTTATTCATTACAGCAACCCGCAAGCGGGACGAATGCTGTCGGTTTGAGTCCTGTCTGGTTTCTTCTCCCAACTCCAGCCAAGACAGAATGACCTTCAACATGCCTGCGCCCAGGTGCCGCACGCAAGGTCTGTCAAGGATCAGGATCGAAGTTTGCCCCGGCAGGGGGTCCAGCGACCAGCCCGGTCTTATTAGCTAGGCAAGCTGGGGGCAGCACCCAGACCTGCTACTTTCCTCGATCTGTCGTCGTTGTCCGCCGCGCATGGAACTTCTTGACCTTGTCGCGCCGGCGCGGCATCTGTTGTAATGGCCGGCTCTCCAGAACAAGGAGGTCCAGGCCATGAAGACAGCGATCGTCATTCCCGCGCGTTACGCTTCCCGGCGCTTGCCCGGCAAACCTCTCCTCCGCCAGACCGGCAAGTATCTCATCCAGCACGTCTACGAACGTGCCTGCCAATCCCGGCAAGCCTCGACCGTTGTCGTCGCCACCGATGATTCTCGCATCGCAACTGCCGTCGAGAGCTTCGGCGGGCGGGTCGTCATGACCCGGCGCGATCATCCCAGCGGCACCGACCGCGTCGCGGAAGCAGCACGCACCCTCGACGCCGACGTCATCGTCAATCTTCAGGGCGATGAACCGTTGATCGATCCCGACGCCCTCGACCGTCTGCCCGAACTGCTCCAGGGCGATCTGTCGGCCGACATGGCCACCCTCGCCGTACCGCTGCACAGTCTCGAACAGTATCGCGATCCTGGCTGCGTCAAGGTCGCCCTCGACGCGCATGGCCGGGCGCTCTACTTCAGCCGGGCGCCGATCCCCTTCGTCCGCGATGGCCAGCCCGATCTCGACGCCCGGCCCGCGCGCTTTTTGCAGCACTTGGGCCTGTATGCTTATCGCCGGGATTTTCTCTTTCAACTCGCCACGCTGCCGCCGGAACCGCTGGAACAGCTCGAAAAGCTCGAGCAACTCCGCGTCCTGGCCCACGGCAAATCGATCCTCGTCGGTATCGTCGAACACACTTCGATCGGCGTCGATACCTATGATGATTACGAGCGGTTCGTCCGCCTGTATCGGGGGACCGGAGAACAGAAAGCCGCGTGAAATGGTTTCAATTCGGACCAGCCCCGAGCGCGAGCGAGGGGTTCTTGCGATGCCTCCCTCTCGCTTGCGCTCGGGTCTAGTCTGTGTTGAAACCACTTCTAAACTGCAAAGGGAGTTCCTGCTGCAAATGGCCCAGCGCGTTGAGCGGTCATAGCGGTCGGAGTCTGTAGCCCTCGTCTTGAAGCGCCAGGCCTTCTTTCGGGATGCAGCCAATGTCCAGGGACGAAAGACAGAAGCGCGACCTGCACGCCCTCAATGATGACGGCATGGTCGTGTGTAATCCTCGCGACAAGGAAGCCGCTCATCGGGCCGAAATGGAAGGGATCGCGACGGCGGATCGGGCCGCGGTGACGTGTCGGAAGTGCTTGTCGTTGTTGTACCAGCGCGACAAGGCTCGAAATGAGGGGCAGTGACACTCCCTGGATACGCGCACGAGTGGATCGAGTGAGGCGTTCAAGGTGGCCAGCCAGCCAGTCGCGAGGCGGAGGGGGACTCAAAGTTAGGCGAGTTGGTGGTCGGTTTGGCGTCAACGGTTCGGTGAAGGAGGCGCGGAGTGGAGGTTGACCGCGTCGGTATTCTGGGTCGTGTTTTCCAGGCACTTCGCCAGGGGGATACCGGAGGACCGAGACATCCTTCGTGCTGAGTATGCGTTCGTCCCCATTATCAACAAGCGGACGGTCATAGGGCGGACTCCGCGAGGCGCATTTTTAAGGTTCAGCGACAAGAGTGCCACATGACACTGGCGGTGTGGGTGCCTGGCTGGTATGAACTCGACCCCTCACTGGAGGTGGGGCTAGCCGACGAGTTCGCCTTCTGGCGAGTCGTGCCGGATCACCTCCTCGGGCCGGTGGCGTTGGTCCTTTACAATACCCTTTGGAACCCCGAAGATGCGGTGGTCGCACACGGCACCATCTCCGCCATCCGTCATCCCGAACTGGGCGAGATTCGCAAGGTGGATACGCGGGGACTGGACTACACCATCACCTTGACTGACGGCACTGAAGTGCTGGTCAACGCAGAGGAAGAGCCGGGCAAATTGTATGAACGGGGTGGAGGAGACTGGGCGAAGTCTTCGAGATTGGTCAGCGATTGGCGGTTTATCGTCGAGTTCGCGGTACTCATGGAACCAAGACTCGTGGATTAATCTCTCCAGCAGACCGATCGCGAGGGAAGACCTCGACCGGATAGATTCATCTCAGGGTAGGTTCAAGGAAGTCTGGCTGGTAGGAGAGGGTCACATGAGACAATTAACCGCTTTAGCAGTCTTCGCCCTCCTCGTTGCCGTCAGCGGACCGGGCGCGGGTGTGGCTCTCGCCCAGGTCGGCTACACGCCCTCGAGCATCGAATGGTTGACCGCCTCCTCCGATGTCGTGGTCCGGGCGTCGGTGGCCGAACTCGCCTTCAAGGATCGCGCGCCGAATGTGGGAGAAACGGAATCGCAATGGCAATGGGTCACGGTCACGCTGAAGGTCCGCTCCACCTTCGCCAGTTCGAGCGCTGGGGGCCGCTGCTTCTGCCTGTATACTGGCTGGTGGGTGCCTGGCTCTGGTGCCGTGGCTATCACCCGTATCTGGATCACCCACTCGAACCATCGCCGGGATGAGCGAACCGAGTGATTTCTCAGATGCTCCTCGCAGCCCGCGATTAGATCGGCGAGTGAGAGGAGGAGTTTAATGAACGAGCAGTGGCGATCGCGGATTACCATCGAGCCAGGCAAGCGCAGCGGCCAGCCGTGCATCCGTGGCATGCGAATTACCGTGCAGGACGTGCTGGAGTACCTTGCGGGGGGCATGACTCCTGAGGATGTCCTGGCTGACTTTCCCGAACTGACCGCTGAAGACGTGGGAGCGTGCCTGGCATTCGCGGCCGAGCGCGAGCGGCGGTTGCGGGTATGAGCCTCTTGTTCGACCAGAACCTGTCTCGACGGTTGGTTGGGCTGCTTGCGGGCGAATACCCCGGCTCCGAACACGTCGAGGGCGCGGGCCTGTTAGGGGCCGACGACCTGACAGTCTGGCAATACGCGGCCGGGCGCGGCCTGATGGTGGTGTCAAAGGACTCGGACTTCCGGCACCTGGCGATGGTGTACGGCCCGCCACCGAAGGTAATCTGGCTGCGGGTCGGGAATGGGCCGACCGCAGTGGTGGAGGACTTGCTTCGTGGACATCTGGCAGACGTACAGGCGTTCGCTGCGGACCCGAGCTTGGCATTGTTGGCACTCCCGTAACGCCAGGGTTCTGATCGCCATCTCGGTGTGTCATGGCTGAACGTCTCCCAAGCCCATCCCCCGGGCGGATGAGCGCATTAACATCTGCTTCTTCCGAGTACACCTCATGCCGTTACCCTCCCAAAGCAGACAACAACTGTCTCTTGCCATGTCCGTGATACCGGTCATGATCCTGGCCGGCTTACTGGTCTGGCTGGGACTCTCTCCAGCAGATTCGCCTCGGGAGAGGGAGGCCACAAAGGGCGAGCGAAAGCCGTGGACGACATCTCGAGTGATGGGGTCTCCCGATCCGCCGCCCCCCTTCAAAGTGGTTCGCGCGTTCCCCAATCTCAAGTTCGACCATCCCTTGCTCCTCGCGCGCGCTCCGGGGAGTGATCGGCTCTTCGTCGGCGAGCAGGCCGGCGTGCTGTATTCGTTCATCGACAGGCCGGACGCCAAAGCCGAACTCTTTTTCGATCTGCGCAAGGACATCAAGACGGTTCACCTGCTCCCGGAGGCGAAAGAAGTCGAGGCCGTCTATGGGCTGGCATTCCACCCGGACTTCGAGAAGAACCGCCAGTGCTACGTTTGCTACACTCTGAAGGCGAAGAAACCCGGCCAGGAGAATTTGAAGGATGGGACGCGCGTGTCGCGCTTCACTGTCACGAAAGCGGACCCGCCGCGGATCGACCCGGCAAGCGAGGAGGTCCTTCTTTCGTTCCTCCAGGGTGGACACAATGGCGGCGACCTCCACTTCGGGCCGGATCGCATGCTCTACATCTCCACCGGCGATGCGGGAAACCCCAACCCGCCCGATCCCTTCAACACAGGGCAGGACATCTCCGACCTTCTCTCCTCCATCCTGCGAATTGATGTGGACCACAAGGACCGCGAGCCGGGTGGCAAGGATGGCGAGCCGGGTGGCGTAAGCCCCCGGAGAAACTACAGCGTTCCAAAAGACAATCCCTTCGTCGGCCTGAAGGGAGCGCGGCCGGAGGTATGGGCTTATGGCTTCCGCAACCCCTGGCGTATGAGCTTTGACAGCAAGACCGGCGAGTTATTCGTTGGCGACGTCGGCTGGGAATTGTGGGAGTCGGTCCACCGCGTCGAGAAGGGCGGCAACTACGGTTGGTCCGCAATGGAGGGACCACAACCGATCAAGCCCGACACAGTTGGACCGACGCCCATCCGCGCGGCGTTGATCGAACTGCCGCACACGATTGCCTGCAGCGTCACCGGCGGCCGCGTCTATCGCGGCAAGAAATACCCCGAGTTGCGCGGTGCCTACGTCTTTGGCGACTGGGAAACTCGTCGCCTGTGGGCCGCCCGCTTTGAAGGCGATCGCACCAGGGAAATGCCCGAGATCGCTCGCCCCTCGGTTCGCATCGTTGCCTTTGGCGAGGACAGGGACGGCGAACTGTACTTCCTCGACTACGATGGCGGCACCGTCCACACCATCGAGCGAAACGACAAGGGCGCGAAGAACGCCGACTTCCCGACGAAGCTGTCCCAGACCGGGTTGTTCGCTTCGGTGAAGGACCACAAGCCGGCGGCCGGAGTAGTCCCCTTCGCGGTGAACAGCAGGCAATGGCAGGACGGCGCCACGGCGGAACACTGGGCTGCCTTCCCCGGTGTCTCGTCGGCAGTCCTGCATGCGTCTGGCAAGCCGATCCCCGGCATGGTTTCCTGGCACTCCTTCCGCATGCACTTCCCCAGGGATGTGGTGCTGGCAAGGACGCTCTCCCTGGCTGGCAGGCGGGTGGAGACACAGTTGCTGCATTATGACGGGATGGACTGGCGTCCCTACACGTTCGCCTGGCGCGACGATCAGGCGGACGCCAACCTGGTCCCTGCCGAGGGCGACGAGAAGGAAGTGGTCGAGGGGAAACACAAGCGCGTCTGGCAATTCCACAGCCGGAGCCAGTGCATGTCGTGCCACAGCAATCAATCGGAGTACGCGCTGGCGTTTCAGCCGGAGCAGTTGAACCGGCCGGGGTCGGATGGGCGAAACCAACTGGTCGCCTTCACCGAGGAGGGCATCATCCGCCGGGCCGCTGAGGATGGCAAGCCACTGCCGCCGTTCGACGTCGCATCGGCGGCGCGGGAACGCAAACTCGCCGATCCAACGGAGCCGGGTCAGCCAGTGGAAGCCCGGGTTCGCGCCTACCTTCACGCCAACTGCGGGCAGTGCCACTCCGACCATGGGGGCGGTTCCGTCCCTTTGCGGCTGAATTTTCCACTCTCGGTTGCCGAGATGAAGGCAGTTGGCATCCCTCCCACGCGCGGCGACTTCGGCCTGCCCGAGGCGTCCATCATCAAGGCTGGTGATCCTTTTGGGAGTACCCTGTTCTTTCGCATGGCCAAGTCAGGCCGCGATCGCATGCCGCACATCGGCTCGGAACGCCCGGATGAAGCGGGCCTGCGGCTCATCGAGCAGTGGATTGCCGGCATGAGCGGGTCCGCGGGAAAGACCGATCCCATCGTGGACGGCGAGTCGCTGGAAAAGCTGCTGGCAAACCCGAGGTCGGCCCTCGCTCTGGCGCGAAAGCTTGGACACGACGCGATGAAACCAGCCGCGAGAGAGCGGTTGCTGACGACTACCGCGAAGCTTCCCCCCGGCCCGATTCGCGACCTGTTCGAGAATTACTTGCCTGCGGATGGGGAGGGATTGCGAAAGCTCGGCCAGAGTCCACGGCCCAGGACCATTCTGGCACTCAAGGGCGACTCCGAACGAGGCGAGAGGCTGTTCTGGTCCAAGGCGGTCAACTGCGGCAGTTGTCACAAGATCGGCGACCGGGGGACGCCGCTTGGGCCGGACTTATCGACTATTGGGAAACTGCGTTCGCGTGAAGACCTGCTAGAGAGCATCCTGGAACCGTCGCGGCGGATCGAACCGAAGTACGCCGGTTATCTCGTCCAACTGACAGACGGCCGCACGATGACCGGTCTGCTGGTCAAGCGAACCGACAAGGAGGTCGTGTTGCGCGACAACCAGAACAAGGAGATCCTCCTTGCGGCGAAGAATGTGGAGGCGCTGAGGCCGGCGCTGAAGTCATTGATGCCGGATGGACAACTCGCCGGCTTGACGGCTCAGGAAGCGGCGGATCTGCTCGACTACATGGCGACCCGCAAATAACCTGTATCAACAGCCAGCCAGGGAGGGCGCGTGTCGCAGCAGCTATTCGATCCGAGTGAAAAGTGGATGCTCGAAGAGCAGGGCGCTGGCATCCTTTACCTCGCCGGCGCTCGCTCCGTGGTTTCCTGCAAGGCGCTCAAGGCGGAAGTCGTCCAGCCGCGGAAGTTGCCGGACGGCTTGCTCGAAGTGCGCTATGCCGGCAGGACGGAACCAGGCCTTGTGCTGGTGGAAATGGCGACCTATCCTGAGAAGCGCGTGGTCAAGCAGATTCAGGACGGGATCATGCTCGTCCGCCAGGCGCGAGGCGTGCTTCCCG
>JBBSDR010000260.1:0-7624 GCA_038240465.1 Gemmatales bacterium | reverse complement strand
TGCAGAGCGAGATCGGCGTCCATGCCAGCTATCAGATGACCGAGGCCCAGGTCGAGTCCGTCGTCCGCATGCAGCTGGGCCAGTTGGCCGCCCTCGAACGCGACGAGATCCTCAAGGAGTACAACGACCTTCGCGACAAGATCCTCGGCTACGAACGGCTGCTGAGCGACGATGCCAACGTCAAGGCGGTGATCCGCGCCGAACAGCATGAAATGCGCGACAAGTACGGCGACAAACGGCTGACGGAGTTCAGCGGCGACGTTGGCCGATTCGACATGGAGAACCTGATCGAGCCGGAGACGCAGGCGGTCACCATCAGCCACGACGGCTACATCAAACGGCTGTCGCTGAGTGCCTTCCGCACGGCCCACCGGGGCGCCAAGGGTATCGCGGGCGGCGCGACGCGCGAGAACGACTTCGTCGAGCATTTCTACATCGCCTCGACGCACGACTACCTGCTCTGTTTCACCGATCATGGCCACATGTACTGGCTGCGCGTCTTCAACATCCCCGAGTCGAGCCGCACCAGTCCAGGCCGGGCGCTGCCCAACGTCCTGTCGCTGAAGCCCGAAGAGCGCATCACGAGCATTGTCAACGTGCAGAAGTTCGATCAGGAGCGCGACAAGGACAAGTATCTGCTGATGGGAACGCGGCGCGGCCTGGTGAAGAAGACCGCGCTGTTGGAGTACAGCAACGTCCGCGCCGGCGGCATCATCGGCATCAGTCTCGACGAGGGCGACACGCTCATCAACGTGGCGTTGACCCGGCCAGGGGACGAGGTCATGCTGACCACGCGCAACGGCATGGTGATTCGCTTTGACGAGTCGCAAGCGCGGGCGATTGGCCGCAACACGCGCGGTGTCCGGGGCATCAACCTGCAGGGCGATGACGAGGTGGTCGGCATGGTCGTGACCGATCCCGACGGCTATCTGCTGACGGTGTGCGAGAAGGGTTACGGCAAGCGAACGGCCTTCGGTCCCAACCTGGCGGTCGAGGTCGCGGAAAGCGAGGAGGAGACAGCCGAAGAACCAGCGATTGAGGAGCCGGTGGGCGAAGAGGAGGCGGGCGGTGAGAAATCGACGACGACGTATCGCAAGCAGCGTCGCGGCGGCAAGGGCGTCCGCGACATCCGCACCTCGGAGCGTAACGGCAAGGTAGTCGCCGTGGCGTCGGTGCGTGAGGAAGACGACATCATGCTGATCTCCGCGAACGGCATGGTCAACCGAACGCATGTCGATGAGGTCCGCATCACCGGCCGCAACACACAGGGCGTGCGCGTCATGGACCTGCGCGACGGCGACAAGTTGGCAGTGCTGGCGCGGCTGGCGCGCGAGGCCGAGGAAGTCGCGGACGTGATCCCGAGTGAACCCCCCGTCGAGTGACTCCTCTACCGGCGCTCCGCGCACATGATGGCTCTGGGGGCTGCTTCGCTGTCGGGATGTGCCACGGTCATCTTGACAGTGCGCGGCTCAAGACAGGGGCGCGAACTTTGGACGGGAAGCGCGGTTTGACGAGGTCGCGGAGGTCGTCTGGAGCTACTGGACCCGGCGATATATTCTCGATCCCTACACTATCGTCAAGGATCGGCAATCGGACGTGATATCTACCTCTCCCGCGGATATTCTCGACGGCAACCTGGTCCCGTTCATCCAGGGGCGTCTCTTGCGGGAGGCGGTTCGCGCCCGATAATGAGGCATGTTTGGACCTTCGCAGGAGATACTCATGCCGTTTCCGATTTTCGACCGTTCGCGTCTGACGATCAAACCGCTGGCCGAACGGCGGCACGATCTCGATCTGTCGGCGATCCTGCCGCTGGACGCGCCGGCGGACTTCAGGCATGAATCGCTGCCGCTGCTGGCGCGTCGGCTGGTCGAGGCCCGCCAGCGCGGGGCCGCGCGCATCCTCATGATGGGCGCTCACGTCTTGCGGGCCGGCGTTCAGCGGCATCTCATCGACCTGATGGAGCGCGGCCTGATCGCGCATGTGGCCATGAACGGCGCGGGGCCGATTCACGACTGGGAGTTCGCCCTGATCGGCGCGACGACCGAGAGCGTCGCCCGCTACATCCAGACCGGCGAGTTCGGTCTGTGGCGCGAGACAGGTGCCATGAATGACGTCATCAACGCGGCTTCAGATGATGTCGGTCTGGGCGAGGCGCTGGGTCGGGCAATCCTCGACGGCGACTTCCAGCACAAGGACGTCAGCGTCCTGGCGGCGGGCGTGCGACTCGGCGTGCCGGTGACGGTCCACATCGGCATCGGCCACGACATCATTCACGAGCATCCCAACTGTGACGGTGCCGCCCTGGGACGGACGAGTTACCGCGACTTCCTGGTCTACACCGAGACGGTGACGAACCTCGAAGGCGGCGTGATGCTGAACTTCGGTAGTGCCGTCATGGGTCCGGAGGTTTACTTGAAGGCGTTGTCGATGGCCCGCAACGTGGCTCGTCAGGAAGGCCGATCCATCAAGCAATTCACAACAGGCGTCTTCGATCTGGTGCCGCTCGATACCGATCATCGCAAGCAGGCGCCGAAGACCGATCCGCGCTACTACTATCGGCCCTGGAAGACGATCCTGGTCCGCACGGTCGCCGATGGTGGTGAGAGCTTCTATGTGCAGGGCGATCATCGCAAGACGTTTCCCGCGCTGCATCGGGAGAGCCTGTCTGCCTTGTGAGAAAACGAACTCGCGCGATTTTTCGCGAACCAATTGTCGAGGAGCGGCGTCCTATCATTCGTTGACAACGATGACTTCCATCACGAGTAATCCATGATCCGCACGCTGACGAGCCTGATTCGACTGACGCGAGACGTCTGCCGTTGCGGCCGTCAGCAGGGCATCGTCCGCCTTCTGGATCAGTTGACCGGGTGACACGGGTTCTTTCCTTGCGAGGCAAGCGAAAGCCAGGTGTCCCCGATGGACCCCTGGCTTTTTTTGTGTCCTTGGCCGAAGTGGTGAGGCACCGGGGCGCCAACTCGGATACGCGGGTTCGACGGGCGCAGGACACTCTGAAACGAATTGCGAACCGCAGCGTACAGAGCCGTGGCGAGACATTCCGGGATAGTTGAATGGCCCAACATCCGGCTCTGAACCGGAAGACGATGGTTCGATTCCATCTCCCGGGGCTTGATTGGCCCAGTGGTGTAACTGGCAAACACAGCGGTCTCAGAAGCCGTGCCCCCTGGGCGTGAGGGTTCGAGTCCCTCCTGGGCCACTCTACCAGCCCCGAATTACCAGCCCCGAGCGCAAGCGAGAGGTTTGCGGGTCTTTTCGGTCAAAAGCTCAACTGGCGGAGCATCCCGCTGATATCGGGAAGGGTGCAGGTTCGACTCCTGCTTGACCGACTGCATTGCCACCCTGTTCGTTCAGCGGCGAGGACTCCCGCCTGTCGAGCGGAGAACACGGGTTCGATTCCCGTACAGGGTGCTTCATGGTCCCGTGGTCCAGTGGCAACGACGTTCCCTTGACATGGGAAAGAGCGGTGGTTCGAGTCCACCCGGGATCACTGAGGAACTTGCCGACGTGGCTCGAGGCAGAAAGGCACCGATCTCGTAAGTCGGATCATGCTGGTGCGACACCAGCCGTCGGCTCTCTTATCCTGGTGGTGTAATGGACAGCACGGGGACCTCCTAAGTCTCCAGTCTCGGTTCGAGTCCGGGCCGGGATAGTCAGCACTGTTCTCGGGGTGTGCCGGATCGCATCCGACCCTGCGAAGGTCGTGGACCAGGTTCAATTCCTGGCGAGAACACTCATCCGAAATCCGACACAGAGGCAGAGGTTCTTCTTTCGGATAGCGGATTTTCATGGACGCTGGAGCCGGATGGCCAGGCGGCTGCCTGCAAAGCAGCGAGAAGTGGGTTCGACTCCCACCGGCGTCTCTGACTCGAAGCACTTCCAACGGGATTGACCGCATCTCTATGGCATCATATGATTAGGCATGGCTCGCGTTCGGAAAAGCAAGTCAAGCACGATGTGATCGTCGAAGTGGCAACCGCTGGCTGAGATCGCTTGTCAACATCGCCGTGATCCTTAGTTTTCACATCAGCATTCATTAACGTGGTGGTCGAGCGATGGACACAGCGTCGAAGAAGAAGTTGCAGCGCTGCCCGAATTGCGGCTACAACCCACTGAGGCCGAGTTTCGTGGACCGGACCTTCGAGTACGGGACCGAAGAGGACGAACGTATCACGATCCATGCTCATCTAGTGCCAATCGAAGTTTGCGACCAATGCGGCGAGAGCTATTGCGGACCTGAAGCAGCGCGCGTCGAACATGCGGCGATCTGTCGTCTTCTGGGACTGCCGACGCCCGACGAAATTGTCAGGCTGCGCGAGCGCCTTCGTCTAAGCCAGGCCAAGTTTGCAGACTTGACGGGGATTGGCGAGGCGACCATCTCACGCTGGGAGCGCGGGCTGATGCTGCCCAACCGGGCGATGGCTCGCTACCTGCAGTTGCTGGACCGGAACCCGGCGAATGTCAGACTCCTTGAGACGTTAGCCGAGTCAGTACCTTCTGCGGTCCCCGCATCAGACAAGTCGCCGGCAGTTGAGGCCGCGCCGATCAACGAATTTGCCAGGGACGAATCCGAATCGTGAGGGGATTCGATCGGGCGACCATCCCCTGATTCGATTCCGGTAGCCATCCATGTCCGCATAGACAAACCCGATTGCCTCCCTCTCGCGCCCCTTGTCTCTGCCCGCACCAGAAAACGCCGCCATCCGCCTCATCGACCCTGGACGCTCAACCTCCTATTACAACATGATCCAGCCTCTCCTGATGATTCGATCAGGAGAACGGCCCCTGCCCTGATGACTGCACGCCTGCCCGTTCGGAGACTACCCTCGATGCATCCCTTTCGATGGCTGTTCGCGCTTTGGCTGGGACTCTGCTGCCTGGCCGAAAGCTCTCACCTGTCCGCGGCTCATCCCGTCGTTCCCGGCTTCGAGCGATTCTCCTCAAACGAGAAAGCCGACTCCGCTCGCGGAGGACAGATCCTCCTCTCCGAACTGAACTGCACCAGTTGCCATCAGACGGAAGACGCCGTCTCGCGCAAGCAGGCGCCGATCCTCGATACCGTCGCCATGCGCGTACGGGCCGGACACCTGCGCAAGTTCCTCCGCGATCCCCAGGCGATCAAGCCCGGCACGACCATGCCCAACGTCTTCGCCGATGATCCGGAACGCGAACAGAAGGTCGAAGCGCTGGTCCACTTCCTCGCTTCAACTGGCTCGCCGCGCCAGGAACGGCCCGATGGCAAGGCCGTCGCCCCGGGACGCGATCTCTATGGCAAGGTCGGCTGCGTGGCCTGTCATGGGACGCGCGATGCCGCCGGCAATGTCGAGAAGGTGCTGGCTACTTCCGTGCCGCTCGGCGATCTCAAGACGAAATACAGCATCGCCAGTCTGACGGTATTTCTCGACGGCCCGCATCTCGTCCGCCCGTCCGGCCGCATGCCGAAACTGCTCAACACCAAGGAGGCGCGCGAGGTCGCCAACTACCTTCTTCAGGGGGCCAGGCTCGATCTGTCAGCCAGCAAGGGAGGCACGAACTACCGCTATTACGAAGGTGCCTGGGACAGGCTGCCCGACTTCAGCAAGCTCAAGCCGAATGCCTCCGGGGTTTCGGTCGGCTTCGACCTGGGCATCGCCAAACGGCCCAACGACTACGCCATTCAGTACGACGGCGTTCTCAAGATCGACCGCGACGGCGACTACAGCTTCAGCCTCACCAGCGACGATGGCTCGCGGCTGCTGATCGACGGCAAGCTCGTCGTCAACAATGACGGCATTCATCCGCCGCAGACGGCGCGGGGAAAAACCCGGTTGACCAAGGGCGTCCACAAGGTCAGCGTCGATTTCATGCAGGGCGGCGGCGGCGCGGAACTGAGCGTGGCCATTGAGGGCGCGGGCCTGGGCCAGGTGAACCTTGGCGATCTCGTCGCCGTCTCGGAAGCCGCTCTCGACAAGAAGCCGGTGCCGAAGGTCGATGATCAGGACGCCCTCGAGTTCAAGCCGGAACTGGCGGCCAAGGGCAAGATGCTGTTCGCCTCGGCCGGCTGCGCCAGTTGTCATCAACTGAGCGACGGCAAAAAGCCGATCGTCTCGGAACTGAGCGCGGCGCCCCTGGCGAAGCTCAAGGGCGAGGGCGGCTGTCTGTCGGAGAAGCCGATCAAGGAACGTCCCTTCTTCGCGCTCAGCACGGCCCAGGTGAAAGCAATCAAGGCGGCAATCGGCACACCGCCCGCTCTCGACAAAACGCCGGCCGGCACCATCGCCCGGCTGATGACCACCTTCAACTGCTATGCCTGCCACACGCGCGACAAGATCGGCGGCCGCGACGAGGAACTGGACAAGTCCTTCCAGACGACGCAGCCGGAGATGGGCGATGAGGGCCGGGTGCCGCCTCCTCTCGACGGTGTCGGCGCGAAGCTGACGGCGGATTACTTCAAGCATCTGCTCGACAAGGGTGTTCACGATCGCGGCTACATGCACACGCGCATGCCCGGCTTCGGGTTGGCCAATGTCGGCGCTCTCGTCGAGGCATTCGAGGCGGTCGATAAGCCTCTCAAACTCGATGCCGTCAAGTTTGCGGAGCCGTTGACGCGAATCCGGTCGGCCGGCCGGCATCTCAGCGGCAATCAGGCGTTCGGTTGCGCCAAGTGTCACACCTTCAACGGCATCAAGGCCGAGGGAGTGCAGGGCATCGACATGACGTTGATGCCGCGCCGGCTGCAGCACGATTGGTTCCGGGCTTACGTTGCCAATCCGCAGAGCTTCCGTCCCGGCACGCGTATGCCGTCGGCGTTCGTCGATGGCAAGAGTCAGTTGCCGGGCGTCCTCGACGGCACGGCCAATACGCAGGTTGAAGCGATCTGGCTGTATCTGGAGGAGGGGCCGAAGGCACGGCCGCCCATCGGCATGGGGGCCAGGTCGATCCCACTCGTGCCGCTGGCCAACGCGATCATCTATCGCAACTTCATCCAGGGGGCGGGTTCGCGGGCCATCGCGGTCGGCTATCCGGAGCGGACGCACGTCGCTTTTGACGCCAACGAAATGCGGCTGGCGATGCTGTGGCAGGGAGCGTTCATCGACGCCGCGCGTCACTGGACCGATCGCGGCGTTGGCTACGAGGGACCGCTCGGCGACAACGTGCTGCAACTGCCCGGTGGAGTGCCGTTCGCGCTGTTGCCGAAGGCCGACGCGGCCTGGCCGGCCGGCACGGCGAAGGCGCTGGGCTTCAAGTTCCTCGGCTATCGGCTGACGCCGGACGATCGGCCGACGTTCCTCTATGCGCTGGACGGCATCAAGTTCGAGGATTTCCCCAACCCGGTCGCCGGCAAGGAGGGCGTCCTCCGCCGCCAGATCAGCGTGACATCCGAGAAGGTCGTCGAGGGACTGCACTTCCGGGCCATGCTCGCCGGCAAGATCGAGCCGCAGAAGGATGGCTGGTATCGCATCGACGGAGCGTGGCGGCTGAAGATCGAGAGCGAGACGCCGCCTGTCGTGAGACAATCTGGCGGCAAGACGGAACTGCTGGTGCCGATTCGTCTGACGGACGGCAAGGCGAAATTCGTCGTCGAGTATGCGTGGTGATGTATTCCCGTGGTGCAGGCGGCTCGCCT
>JBBSDR010000259.1:0-7629 GCA_038240465.1 Gemmatales bacterium | reverse complement strand
GGCATGATGAGGGGGCCTCAACGAGACAGGACGTGACGAGCGTCCTGACTCGTTGTACAGACCCTGCGGCGGGCGCGATACAGCACCACGGGCTTTTCATGATCGGACGGATGCCGCGCCAGTTCTTCGAGTTCAACGTGCGGCAGGTGTTGCCGCCACTCGGCCGCCTGCGCTGCCGGCAGCACAACATGCGTGGGACGCACGCCGATGAGACCGTCGAGTTCTTCCCATTGGCGCAGCACGCGGACGGGTTTGCCCAGGTGAAAGACGAGAGCGTGTGCCTCGGTCTGGAACAACAGAATGGGTTCAGGAGCGGGAGCGTGCTGGCGAACGAGAGCGGCAAAGCTGTGCTGCTCGAGTTGCGCTTCGCCTCGCGGCAGGACGAAATCGACGCGAACCCACCAGAGCAGCGCCGAGACGACCAGGACGACAACGCCAGCGCGGTTGAGAGCCGTTTCGGAGGAGCGTTCTCCATTTCTACCGTGCGAGATTGCGTTCTTCCCAGGGCGACCCACCCGCGTAAGCGACCGGAGTGCTGCGACCGGAGTCTTCGCATCGCTCCGGTCGCTTACGCGGGTCGCTCGCCAATCCAGCATCTTCCACCAGCGAACGATGACGCATCCCAGGAACAGCGCCGCACCGGGATAAGCCGGCACCAGGTAATCAGCCCGCTTGTAGCGCGCGCAACTCAGCAGCAGCGTCATTCCCACCAGCCAGGCCAGGCCGAAGCGAGCATCGCGGTCCTGGCGCCAGCGTCCACGGCGGAAGAACCACAACACACAGACCGGCAGCAGAAGGCTCCAGGGAGCGAAGTCAGCGAAGAAGCGCGGCCCATACAGCCACCAGGGATGGCCGCGCAGTTGGGCGCCGCCGAGACCGCGCTCGACGTTGTGATACCAGAAGAAGACGCGCGTCAATTCGCCGTCCGACGCCGCGTCGGCCAGCAGATACCACGGCAGCGCCAGGGCCAGCATGAGCGGCACGCCCCACCATACGCCGTACTCGTGCAGCAGCCTCCCCCAGTTTCGGAGACGCCACGGTGCCGGCAGACGTCCTTCCACGAGTAGGAAAGTCCCCAGCGCCGCCGCGACAAGAACAGGGCCGATCGGTCCTTTCAGCAGGATGGCGAACGCCAGCGCGACATATGCGCCGGGCAGAAGCAATCGTCGCCTTGTCGCGGCATGAAAGCACAGTAGCGCGATCGTCGTCGTCAGTGTCAGGGGTATGTCAATGCGGCCGACGCGAGCCAGCCAGGTAAAGTGAGTAGCAGTGGCCAGCAATAGCGCCGCGATGACCCCCTCGCGGGCGCGTCCGATCCACCAGCCCCAGCCCGCAACCGCGCTGACACAGAGCATTCCCGCCAGCGCCGCCGGCAGCCGAACGCTCCAGGCGTTGACCTCGCCCGTCAGCGTTGCCGTCAGGGCGACGAGCCAGTAATAGAGCGGTGGTTTCTGAAGTTCGGGGGACCCATCGTGGAGATGAGGCAACAGCCAATCGCCTTCGAGGATGGCACTGGCGTTCATGGCCGCCCGCGCCTCGTGGCTATTCCACAAGTCGCGGTTCCCGAGTCCGTGCAGGAACAAGAAGTAGTAGCAAAGAACGACCGGCCACTTTCTGCTCATGCCGCCGCCGTCTGGACCGACGCCTCGTACAGGCACTGGTACAGCGCACAACTGCCCAGCAGTTCCTTGTGCGTCCCGGCGGCGATGATGCGGCCCTCATCGAGTACGACGATGCGGTCGGCCATCTCGAGCGTGTTCAGCCGATGCGTGATGAGGAACACCGTCCGTCCCTGGGCGAACTCGCGAATCGTCCGGTGAATGCGCGCTTCACTATCGCTGTCGATCTGGCTGGTGAACTCGTCGAGGATCAGAATGCTCGGATTGCGGAGGATGGCGCGGGCCAGAGCGATCTTTTGTTTCTCGCCGCCCGACTTCATGGCGCCCGCCTCGCCGACCTGCGTCTGGTAGCCTTCCGGCATCTGGCTGATGAAGTCGTGAGCGCCCGCTTGCTTGGCGGCCGCCTCGACCTCCTCGGGACTGGCCCGGCGGTTGCCATAGGCGATATTGTTGTAGATCGTGTCGTCGAACAGGATCGTATCCTGCGTGACGACGGCGATCTTCGAGCGCAGGCTGCGCAAGTTGAGCGTGCGGATGTCCAGGCCGTCAATCAGGATGGCCCCATGATGCGGATCGTAGAAGCGCGGCAGCATGCCCAGAAGAGTCGTCTTGCCGCAACCATTCTTGCCGACGAAAGCAACCACCTCGCCGGCCTTCACCGTCAAGTTGATGTTCGTCAGAATGGGCCGGGTCGGCACATAGGAGAAGGAGATATTGCGGAATTCGATCGCTTCCTCGACGCGAGCGAACCTTGGCCCCTCGCTGTTGGGCTGGACGCGCGGCTGGCGATCGAGAACGGCGAAGATTCGATCCGCCGCCGCATAGCCGGACTGCAGCTTGGTGTAGACGCTGGACAGCTTGCGCACCGGATCGGCGATGGCTGCCAGGAGGATGTACAGCTGCAGCAGCGTCTCCGACTCCATGGGCTGATCGGTAAACTGGAACGGTCCGATGCGGACGTTTGGCCGCAGCACCAGGTGAGCGCCGACGAGAAGGGCCGCCCCGATGGCCATGACGCCCAGTACCTCGACGATGGGCGCCGCCAGGGCGTTGAGCCGGACCACGCGCATCGACTTCTTGTAGTAGTCCTTGGTCGCGTCGTGGAAGCGGCGGCGTTCGTAAGGCTCCATGGTGAAGCTCTTGACGACGCGAATGTTCTTGAAGGATTCTTGCAGAATCTTGTAGATGCTCGACATCCGTTCGAGCAGCCGATGCGTCGCCCGTTTCATGGTGCGACCGATTTTGGTCAGCACGAACAGCGCGACCGGCACGAGGATGAGGAACATCAGCGTCAACTGCCAGTTGATGAAACAGGCGAAGACGATGCAGCTCAAAGCGCGCAGCGGTTCGGCAACGACACGCTCAAAGAGGGTGCGCTGGCCTTGGCCGAGCATTTCCACGTCATTGGTGAAGCGAGACATCAACTCGCTCGTTCCCTGCTCGTGGAACTGATCGACGTCGAGGTGAATGACGTTGCGATAGAAGCGGTTGCGCAAATCGAACAGCGACAGGTTGACGACGCTGCCGACGAGCGTTTCCTGGCAGAATTCAAAGAACCCCTTGATCGCGGTGCCTGCCACGACGATAAGGATGAGCATCACGAGCGTCTGGAAGCACCCCGTGGGGCAGAGCAGGTAGATGTACTTGCGCAGCACCTGGTAGTAATAGAGCGACTTGCGTGCCGATTCGAGCCGGCTTTCGCTCCGATACGACGCCGCGGCCGCATCGCGAATCGCCTTGTCCTTGCGTTTGCCTTCCGGCAGGGCGTGCGCTTTATCCTCGTCGGCGGAGACGGTGTCGGCTTCCTTCGACAGCGTATCGACAATCTTTTCCTGCGCGGCGATGGTGTCGTCAATCCAGGATTGCAGGCTCCGTTCAGTCGAGAGCAACTTGAGGAAGGGATAGACGGCCGTAAAGTTCATGCCCCAGAGGATCGCCGCGAGGAGTGCGCAGACGATCGAGGCGATGAGCCGGCGTCGATACGGCACGACATAACGAAGGGCGCGCAAGAAGTTTTTCATCGCAAGACCGTCCTTGGTCTGAGAGTCCAGGCAAGGTTGTAACACAACGCGCCTGGCGGAACAAGACAACCCTCCCCCGCATCAAATCCAGGGGCGCCAGCCGCGCAGCTTGGGTTTCCGTTCGCCGTGTCGCAGGCGTTCCAGGTACTTGAACGGGGCATGGTCGCGCTCGGCCTGTTCCCGCTGCACGCGGGGTGAGGGCCGGCCGACCTGTTCGGCAATCCGCTGCCGGTCAAGCCGCCCGGGCCGCAGGGCCTGTTCGAGTAGAATGAGAATCGTCGCCGCTACGCTGTTATTGAAGAGGAGATGATGAGATGGCCTTCGGACCATTCAAGAGTCTGGAGGAGGTCGTCCGTGCCTATCAAGTGCAGGTGCGGCAAGAGCGTTTCATTCAACCGCTGTCTCATGCGGTGGATGAGCGATTCAGGGAACGGTTGGAGTTCTTGCAGGCCAACGCTCCGGTCAGTGCTTCGGAGGAAGCGATCTGCGAATTTCTTATCTCTCCCATCCTGCAAGAAATCTGGCTGTCGTACAGTGACACCCTGATGATCTGGAGTCACGTCAGTTTTTCCAGTGACGAAACCTTGACGGGGTCCCCCGACTACTTCTTCGCCAAACGCTCTCCCCTCGGCGCTGTCCGGGATCAACCCTATGTCTTGTTCGTCGAGGCCAAGAAAGATGACTTCGATGCAGGCTGGGGCCAGTGCCTGGCGGCCATGCTTGCGGCTCAGAAACGGAACGCCCGACCCGACGGGGTCATTCACGGCGGCGTCTCGAATGGTCGAGTGTGGTACTTCGGCAAGCTGGCAGGGCAGTCGCTGGCCCAGGACCCACGAGCCTTCACGCTCAACGAACTGAACGACCTGTTTGCCGCGCTGAACTACGTCTTTCAGCAAGCGAAGGAGCAGGCATCTGATCCCGCGGCGTGAGGAGTAACTTGTGTCCCTCAACCCGATTCAGTTTGCCCACAGCGTCTGCGACGAGTTCCTGCGATACCTGTGGGCTGCCCTGGCCCGGGTGCCTTACTTCGTCTGGATCTCGATTGCGATGGTCCTCCAATTATCGGTCGCGGCGATGAACCAGGGACGGTAGACGTTCCACCCTGGCGGTCGAAAAACGCCGTGATTTCAGGCCGGGGTCAGGGCTTTGGCAACCGCCGCTCCAATCCCAATCGGCCTGATCGGGAACACGTCGAGTGCCGACCGATCCCTGACCACGGTCGGGTTCTTCAGCCCCTCGATCAGGTGCCGGCCTACCTCGAAACTGGCGGGCGTCACGAGGGCAAGCCACAGGCTCGACAGGTACGGGGTCAGCACCGGCACCGAGATCAGCCAACGCCGAAGCCCCTTCTGGCGGGCGTACTCGTGGATCATGTCGCCGTAGGTCGTGACATCCGGGCTGCCGATCTCGAAGATGCGGCTTTCGCCGGGAGGCAAGTCCCTCGCCGCCAGCAGGTAGGCCAGCACGTCGTCCACGGCAATGGGCTGGGTCGGCGTCGTGAGCCAGCGGGGGCAGAGCATCACCGGCAGCCGGTCGGTCAGCGACTTCACGAGATCGAACGAAAGGCTCCCGGTTCCGATGACCAGGGACGCCCGGAACTCGATGGTCTCGACGCCGGAGCCCCGCAGGATCTTGCCGACCTCATGGCGACTGCGGAGATGCGGGGAGAGCTTGGGGTCGGCGTCGTCGCCGAGTCCGCCGAGATAGATGATCCGCCGCACCCCGGCCTTCTTCGCGGCCTGAGCGAAGTTCATCGCGGCCCGCCGGTCGTCTTGCTCGAAGTCCTTCGAGCCGGACATCAGGTGGACGAGGTAGTACGCGGTGCTGACGCCTTGCATCGCCGCTTCCAGGGACTGCGGATCGAGAACGTCGCCCTGTACGACTTTGGTGGAAGCGGCGACACGAGGCCGCAGCTTGTCCGGACTCCGGGCCAGGCAGTGAAGGACCACCTGCTGGTTTTCGAGCAGCGGAATCAGCCGGCCGCCGACGTAGCCACTGGCACCTGTCAGAAGGATGATGGGGCGTTGGTCGGCTTCAGCATGTCTCGGCTCGTTCAACGGCATCGGCCCCCTTCCCGGCCCCTGTTGTGCAACGGCGTCTGCAAGGGGCGGGTTGAGCCGCATCGTGAACTTCTCCATGCGGTGGGCGTGGTCAAGGTCCCGGCCGGTCTCATGCTCGGCGTGTGGGCCAGGGACCAGTACCTCGAAGGCCCTATCCGACTTCCCTGGTGAACCTGCCCAGGTGTGGCAAGCCAGCCCGACGCCGTTGCGACAGCCGGCCAGGACTCGGACACTGGGCAGAACCTCCTTCGCTGACGCCTCGTCCAAGGCGATGGCCGCCCTCACGTTCAGACGGCTCGCCGCCTCTGGACGTTACTTTTCATCGTCATCATCTTCATCGTCATCATCTTCATCGTCATCATCTTCATCATCATCTTCATCTCCGTCGTCGTCTTCGTCCTCGTCCTCGTCGGGGTCGTCCTCTTCGTCCTCATCCTCCTTTTCATCGACGAGCTGCTCGTGCAGCATCTCGACAAGGTGCAGTTTGACCCCCTCTTCGCCCTCAAAATCGGTCATGTCTGGTTTCCTTCCGATCCGCGTCTTGCTTGCCTCCTCGCACGATGACGCCCACCATGCGATCCCTGAACAGCTTATGCATCCGACTGCCGAAGTCGCCCCTCCTCCGCCTGCTCACCAACCGATCGCGTAGTCGTCCGTGCCGTTGGCGGAGTCGAGAGGGTCCTTCCGTGTGTCCCGTTGGCTGGAGACCGGCCTGCACGACGTGCGGATCCGCCGCCTGACCGACCGCGAGGGGTAGCCTTCGGTCAACACGGCTCGCCGGAGTCCAGCCGGAGGCGATAGGGTCGCCAGCCGCCAAACAGGTCCCACGCCAGCAGATAACGGACTTGCCGTCAACTGGCCCCCAGGTATTCCTCACATCGTCGCACGCACTCCTCCAGCGACAGCCTTCCTGTGTCGAGGACGAGACGCGGAACCGTGAGCGGCTCCGTCGCGGCCTTCAGCGACTGATGTAGGGCGAAGGTGCGATTCCCGGCAAGGTGGCCGCCCTCGGACAGGTCCCTCTCCAGTCGCGCCCTCGCCACCGCATCGTCGCACAGGCACTCGACGATCCCGGGCCTCTCGCCGAGCGACGCGGCCAGGTCGAGAAAGGGCCGCAATTGACCGGGCCGCAGAAATGTCCTGCCGTCGAGGATGACGGCCCGCCGGGGGTCGGCCTGGAGTATGGCCGCGGCGGCTTCGTAAATCGCGGCCATCGCGATGTCGTCCTGCACCGCCGAGTAGTCCAGCACGCGGGGCGGGAACAGGACGGCCCGCACCCGGTCCTTGTTGAGGACAACCGCACCCAGCCGCTCCTCCAGACGAGCCGCAAGGGTGCTCTTTCCCGCTCCCGGAAGCCCGGCCATCGCGATCAGCATCCTTTTGCCTCCTGCCAGGTCCGCGAACCCGGCACATCCCTCCAGCTTCTCCTCAAACGTCGTCCGGCCCGAATTCCCCCTCGCAGCCCTTGCAGACGAGTACGGACCGCGGCCCATCCGGACCAACTGTACTCCCTTGCTGTCCTACGCATTACCCCTCGCCACCGCCGCCTGCACATGCAGGTTGTCCACCGCTGCGAGGTGTCCGAGTCCCGCTTGTGGAGGTTCACGTCGATGAGGACGACACCTTGAGGATTGCCGGGTCATGCTGGCCGGCGAAGCTGTGCGGCCCGAGGAACTCGAAGTACGCCGTCGCCTCCTGCGGTTTCCGCAACCCCGGGGCGTTATAGAACGCCTTCGCCAGGCCGTCGCCGTAGTTGTCGAGGATGAGCCGGATCGCCTGGCCCAGACACGGCTCCGCGGGGTCGAGCAGACGCCTGCGGCTGCCGAAGAGGTGCCAGCCCTTCTTGCGGTCCCACTCGGCCCTGATGTTCGAGCCGTCGAGTTTGTCGAAGGCGACGAATGGCTGCCCGAGGTAGTCGGCGGCGGACTG
>JBBSDR010000258.1:0-7633 GCA_038240465.1 Gemmatales bacterium | reverse complement strand
GCCCGCTCTCTTGGCCGGCTCAACAACCCGGCCGCTCCGGGAGCGGCCGTGGCGCTGGGCAAGACGCTGTCGGATGGTGACCTGTCAGTGCGGATCGCGGCAGCCAATGCGCTCGAATTGCTGGGGTCCGAGGCGGGTGTGGCTGTCCCCGCCCTGGTCGCGTCGGTCAATAGTGGCGATGCGGATTACCGCGAAGCCGCCCTGAAGGCCCTCGGCGCGGCTGGCCCCTTCGTGCCGGCGACGGAGATTCCGCGCGAGAAGCGGGGTGCGGTCATTGTACCGGTGCTGGCCAGGGAGTTGAGCAGTCCTGACGTGACGGTTCGCCGGGCCGCCGCTCTCGCTCTGGGCCGGTTCGGCGCCGACGGTGGACTCGCTGCCGATGCGCTCAAGAAGGCGCTCGCCGATGAGGATTCCGAGGTCCGCCGTTATGCAACCGAGGCGTTGCTGGCGAAGTAGGACCCCTCTTGCCGCTTGCGGCTTGGCGGTCCTTTCCCGCCAAGCCGCAAGCGACGTTCGCTCACTTCAATCCGAAACCATGCAGGCGACTCAACTCGCGCGGGCCAAGATCGAGGCCGCCATACGCGGACAGATCGCTCTCCTTCGTCCCCAGCGTGTAATCTTCGATATAGCGCTTGATGGTCCCGGGCGGACAGCCGGTCACATCGCGAATCTCTTCGATTGAGCGTCCCTGTTTGTGCAGCGCCAGCACCAGATAAACCTTGCCCTTGGCCGTCCGTGAAGGCTCACTCAGGAAGCGATAGGGCTTCAGCAGATAGGCCGCATTGACGGTCGTCGGCTTCTGTTTCTTCAGTGACAACCCCACTCGCGCTGACGTGAAGACTGCGCGTCCCTCGTCCGCGCCCACCACCAGATGCAGCGGGCTGGTCGTATCCCAGGCGGGGCGGTCGGCGATGCCGAGATCGAGCGTGGCGATGTCGCGCTTGCCGGTCACGGTCAGCAGATGATCGACCAGCAGGGACGGTCCATCGATGAACGTACCGTCGGCCCGTTCGAGACCGCGAAAGAGGAAACCGCCGTGGGCCTTGCCGTCGCCGAAGCTCAGGTCGAGTCCCTTGAAACTGCCGGAGCGATAGACGCCGCGAGTACGGTGAAAGTACCAGCGGCCGAGTTCGAGTTGGACGGGATCGCAATGGGCGAACGGATCGGGATGATCGCCGGAGTGATAATACGCCTCGACCTCGATGAGCCGATGCGGTTCGCCGCCGGCGATGAGCCGCACGTTATTGAGCAGCCGATGGGCCACGCTGGCGATCCATTCCTCGACCGAGCCGCTCTCGGGACGCAACAGGGCGTCGCGCATGACAGGTCCTCACACGAAACGAAAAACGCCGCAAGCGGCCTGGCGGTGCCTTCCCGCCAGGCCGTTCGCGGCCTGAAGCATCATGCAGCCGCGACAAGGTGATCGCCGCGCGAGACGTAACGCCAGGCGGCGTGGACCACCAGGCTGACGTTGATTTGCAGCGCGAACACGAGCCAGGCGTTGCTGCCCGAGCCGAAGCCGTAACTGTGCAGGCCGGCGCCGAGAACGAAGTTGACGCCGTACCAGGCCATCACCACCGAGGCGAAGCAGACGACCGAACAGACCGCCAGGCCGAAATCCTTCACCCAGCCAACATAGCGCGCGTGCAGCGGGATGATGTAGGTGAGGAAGGCGATCAACGCCCACACTTCCTTCGGGTCCCAGCCCCAGAAGCGTCCCCACGACTCCGCGGCCCACCAGCCGCCCAGCATCGTGCCGAAGAACAGCATGATGGCGCCGATCTGAATGGCCTTGTACGAGTAGTGCGACAGCGTCCGGATCTGCTCTTTGCGGTCCGGTCTCCAGACGATGAAGGCAAGGTTGAGGTTGCCCAGGCCCCAGGCCAGCGCGAAGGCCGCATAGCTCGACACGATCGTGATGACGTGGACGATGAGCCAGAACTGGCTTCGCAGCACTGCGCTGAGTTGCTTGATGTTCGGCGAGAAGGTGTTGGGCAACTGGTCGGCGAGAAGAAAGCCGAGCCAGGATACCAGGCTTGCCACCAGGATGATGAAGCCTCGGCGGTAGACGAGTTCCAGCGCCAGACCGAAAACGCCGGTCATCGCCGACACCCAGATGATTGTCTCATACATGTCGCTGACCGGAGGACGCCCCGAGATGCTGACGCGACAGTAGAAGCCGTAAGCGGCCCAGCCCAGTGCGGCGATGAAAGTGCCGAGGCCGCTATAGTAGAACAGCTTACCTGGCATCACGAGACGGTCGGAAATGACGACGGAGACAGCCAGCAACACCACGGCCAGTAGGCAGAAGATCCACGCCTTGCGGAATGGAATGACCTTGTTGAAGGTTTGCTCCAGTTCGGCCTGGTCCGCATCGGGATAGTTCGGCCGGAACGACGCGCTCACCTCGCGGATCGTCTTGAGCATGGCCGCCGATGCCTCGATGAAGGTCTTCTCGTCGCCCGTGGCATAGGCTTCCTGGGCGGCCACATAGACCTGATCGACGCGCTTGACAGCCTCGACAGGATACTCCTGAGGAGGCAGTCCCACAAACTGCTCGGGCTGCTTCTTGCGTTCCTCTTCCTGCCTGTTGTCCCACTGGTCCCTGGCCCCGTACTTCTTGCCCTCGATGACGATCTCATTTCGCGGATCGGCAAAGAAGTGGACCACTCCAAGCGGATACCACACGGTGCTGTGGCGATCCAGCGCGACAACCCCGAAACCTTCCCCGCGGCGCACTCGGTCGTACATGCGCAGGCGATAATCCAGTTCCTGCGCCTTGCTTTCGAGCATGGACAGCGATGCTTTCTCATCATTCCGGCGTTTCTCGCGCGCCGTGTTCAGAATGTCTTTCAGCCGTGTCGAGGAGCGCAGGGTAGCCGGCTCGATGTACTTGCCGTGCTGCTTCTCGACGGCGATCATCTTGCTCGGTCCCGGTCCGTCCAGGGGCCACTCGCCGAATAGTTGCTCGCGCAACTCCTGGTAGTCGCACAGGATGAAGGGATGGTGTTCCCAGTCGCAATTGAGCTTCTTCTCAATCGCGTAAATCCTCTGGGCGTCCGTTGTCTGTCCCTGCGAGCGATAGGTCATCATCCACGAGGCGATGATGGCGACAGGATCGCGTTTCTCGAACGTTTCCCGGGAAGTGATGAAACGGACGGTTTCCCGGGCGAAGGTATCCAGTGGCTTATTGCGGCCCTCGTCCAGCACGATCACGCTGCGCCAGTCGTCCCACAATTCCTTGTTCTCCGCAAAGGGAACGCGGATAGGGTCCGTGGAGGGTGCCACCTTTTTGGTGCCGAACAGGAGAAAACCGCCGTAGACGAGGATACTGAGATTGAGGAGACAGCCGATCCCCAGGAGGAACCATTTGAGGTTGGACCCAGCGGAGAACGATTGCGGACGGGGACCGGGAACACCGATCCCAGGCTTGGCGATTCCGGGGGTCGCCGTCACCGAAGTGGCTGGAGAACCCGTCGGCGTAGTCGTGATGTGTTCGGTTGTCTGTGGCGCCATAGAGAAATCCTCCTCTGCTCGAATCCTGTGTCTTCGTTTCTTCGCCGCTGGCGGGCTGATTCTCGGTTTGCTACCTTACGCAACGACCACACTCTGACCGCGCGCTTTGAAGAAGTACGCCTTCATATAGAACATGGTGAAGATGCCCCCCACAACGATGAGGACCCCGGCATACTTGACGTGGAGTCCCGGGTCACGGGCCAGGGTGATCCCGGAAAGGTTCACCTTGCGGTCCATCTTCAATTTCTGATCGTACACCTCCAAATCGGTCTGTCGGAAGTTCGCCTGGAACAAGCGGTAGCCGCCGAAATCCTTGGTATGGTTCATGTACAACTCCGCATCCAGGGTCTTCGGTTTGCCGTCCTCCAGCCAGTGGATGGTGATGTCACTCTGATACGTTCCCGAGTGTTCGGTGCCGGGGTCCTTGGTGTCAAAAGCGCGGTTGAGCGTGACGTCAAAGTCGAGCTTTCGCGCTGCGCGAATGTACCGTAACAAGTAGACCGCGTAATCCGGGTCTCCTTCCTTGCCGACAATAACCCGGGTGGGCTGTTTCTGGCTCATACGAACCTGGAACGGCAGTTCGGCGCTGCCCTGGCGCACCACGCCGACCAGGCTGGGCTGATACTGTCCCGGCGCTGAGGCACCAATGCGCTCCAGGTTTCGCGGCACCATCGTCGATCCCGGATACGCCCTGGGGAGATAGCCCATCGAACGGAACGACGTTGCCACCGCAGGCCGCCAGGGCAGGCCCTGGGTGAGGGTCTGGTCCGCCAGGTCGATCTCTTCACCGGGGGCGCTCAGGTTGCCTTGAGCGCCAAAAGCACGGAAGTAAGTCTTGTCATCGGGTCCGCGCAGAAACTGGACCGCTCCTTGCAGTTCAGAGCGTCCGGCGAGGGCGTCGGGATAGTGGTAAGTGGCGATCAGCCGGGTCACCAGGTCGCCCTTCACCAGCAAAGGCAAGTTCGGCAAGCGCGAACACGCCAGAAACTCACCCCTCGTGTCGCCACGATGAAGCACGAAGCGAACGAACGGATAGGCACCCAATTCCCTGCGGAGATCAAGGATTTCCTTCTTGAGTTCCTTGGGGAAGGGGAGTTCGTCGAACAGATCGCCCTTATCCTTGACCTCGATCGACAGGCCCGTGTCACCCAGTTTCTCAAGCTTCCCCTTGCTCGCCTTGTCGATTGCAATTCGGAACAAACGGCGCTCGGGACCGATGAACAGAGCGAGCTGTCCTTCGGGACCCATCTCGTGCTGCGCGGGTGGTTGCAGGAATTCCTTGACCTGCTCGGGATGGTTCGCGGTCTGGAACTCGAAGCCGATGGTCGGCTGGACCAGGGCGTTGCTGCGAGAAGACCGCAGATGGGCAGTGTCGGTGAACCAGCGTTTGAGGTAGTCCTGGAACTCGGCAACCAGGTCGTTGAGGTCGTTCGACTTCAGATCGCCGGACAGACCGGTGACCCAGAAGAAGTCAGCGGCCGAGAACAGTTTCGACTCGACAACCAACTCGACCGCCGGAAAGGGCAGCGGAGCCGCTCCATCTTTCTTCGTTGCGGGCGGAGCCTGGCTGCTGTAAGGCCAGAGTTCGGTATTCGGGAAGTAGTTGACAAGCTTCAGACTGGCATCGTCGAGGCTGAAGGATTTTCCGCGAAACGGAGAAGCCGCGGTTCGCAGCAGGCGAAGCCAGGGTGACATGTTCGCCCTGAACCCCGGCTCATCATGCCAGGGGAACGAACCGGGACTCACGGACAGTATGCGCTGCGTGATCCCCTTGCCAGCCGCGTCCTTCGACAATTCCTTCCCCAGGAAGGCCCGGTGGACCTCCTCCATCATCGAATTGTCCATTCGATTCAGGGGAATACGAGTGACGATCAGCCTGTGTTCATCAGTCAGGACGAGGGTGTTGGTGGTCTGGTCGGCCTCGGCAGGGGACCGTTTCTCGCCGGTGTTGGGATCCACGACAGGATCGAACTTTGCGTCCAGCATCTGTATCTGGCCTTCCTCGCCGCCAATCGCGGTGAGCAAGCCGCCGAAGACAAGAGTAATCAGGCCGGTGTGCGTGATGAGGAAGCCGGTCTGATATCTCTTCCAGGGCCAGTGGCCCTCAGCCAGCTTCTTCGGATCCATCTTCTTCAGGGCAGCGCAAAGGATGTTGGTCCCCAGCGTGAAGAGCAGGAGTGTGAACCACCACGTCTTGTAGATAAGCTGTCCGGCGACAGCGGCGTCGTGCCACGACTCGAGCAGCGTCGCCTGGATAAGACAGAACGTGAACAGAGACAGCAGCAAGATAGCAAGCTGGAGCGAGGAGAACACGCGGAACAGCCGATGACAGACTCGCCCCAGAGGTGTGGCCAGAAAGGATTCGCCCGGTTTGCTCGACGCTTCCCGAGACGGATTTTCGCTGACGGCGGAGGCCGGCGGCGAAGTGGGGGTGCGGGAGACGCCCGACACGGCCGGCTGAGACACGACGGCGGTGCTGGTTTGAGGCGAGTCCGAGTCCGGACGCTTCTTTTTCGACATGTCGGCTATCTCAAAGGAGGTTGCAACTCGATGCCTGGCGGGTGGGTCAGAGTGGGCTGGTCCTCTAGTAGTCAGTTTCCCGACTCTGCCCTCCCGGTTCAAGAGCAAAAGCGTTTCACTTCGTTTCGTGACCGGTGCCGTTGGTCCCTGGCGGCGCCGGTCCCTGCGGCTTGATCGACCCCGCGGGAGGTGGATCGGTGAAGACGAAGTTGGCGTCCGGCTCGGCGACGTCATCGCCGGGCCGCCGCAGTCTTCGCCGCGGCATGGCCAGTTCACCCTGTTCCTTCTGCGACCGCGCGCTCAGCCGGATCGACCAGCGCATCAGGTTGTAAATCCCCAGAATAAGGGCGGCGGCCGACAGCGGGATGGGGATCGCGCCCTTGACGGCCGGCCCCAGGTTGAAGAAGTACAACACCCCTGCCGTGGCGAACCAGACCAGTGCGAGGATGAGATTGATCACAGGGTCCGTCCGAAGTCCAGCTAAAGAACACTTCCCTTATTGTTACCTGTTTCGCGCGGATTGCAACAGCGTACCCCCTTCATAAATTGTTCCGCAGTGAACAAGCTCAGCGACGCTTCGCCGAAGCGTTCCGAGGAGAGCGATCATGGCGGACATGCGGGAAGTGCTGGAACTGCTGCGCAAGTACGACACGCCGACCGTGTGCAACGTCGTCGAACTGTTCGACGTCCATCCGCGGACGGCCGGCTACATGGACGCCCGCATCAAGGCGTGCTATCCTGCGCTGCCGCCGATGGTCGGCTTCGCCAGCACGGCGACTTTTCGCTCGTCTTCGCCGCCGCGCACCGGCAACGTCTATGCGGGCATGTCCGAGCAGGTATCGACTTTCCCCGCGCTGCCCGGTCCGGCCGTCGTCGTCTTCCAGGACCTCGACGATCCCGTCGCGGCGGCGACGTTCGGCGAGATCATGTGTACGACCTACAAGACCTTTGGCGCCGTCGGCCTGATTACCAGCGGCGCGGGCCGCGATCTGGACCAGGTCGAGGCGCTGCGGTTTCCCTGCTTCACGAACGGTACGATCTGCGCTCATGGATACTGTCAGATCGTGCAGGTGAGCGTGCCGGTCCACGTCGGCAACGTGCTGATTCATCCGGGAGAACTGCTGCATGGCGACCGCAACGGCGTGACGACAATCCCGATCGAGATCGCCTCCGCGACGGCGACCGCCTGCGCGGAGTACATGGCGGCCGAGCAGATCGTCCTCGATTATTTGCGCTCCAGCAAGGTCGATCCGCAGGGGCTGACCAGGGCGCGAAACGAGTGCAAGGATCGGCTGACGGCCCTGGAAAAGCGCCTCAAGAGTGGCTTGTGACGCCCGAGCGCCGACCAGCCCCGAGCGCTGACCAGCCCCGAGCGCTGACCAGCCCCGAGCGCAAGTGAGGGGTTTTACCGCACAACCCCTCGCTTGCGCTCGGGGCTGGTAGGAATCGATGAAAATCACGATCCGCGCTTGACGACCCGTATGTGTTCCACGAGATAACGCGGAGGACTCGCCTCGATCAGGTGTCCCTCCACCCGGATCGTATAGCCCGGCTCCATCAGGTCCAGACGAGGATGCCCCTCGAGCAGCACCTTGTC
>JBBSDR010000257.1:0-7636 GCA_038240465.1 Gemmatales bacterium | reverse complement strand
CAGAGAACAAGACGCCGGCTCATCGCTGCGAAAGACATTGGCCAGGTCGAGGGCGTGAGCGAGTGGCTCGACCCCCTCGGTATCGACCTGCTGCAATTGCGCGACGTAATCGAGGATTTCGTGGAGTTGCGGCGTCATCGTCTCCAACTCGACCGGAGTGAGATCGAGCCGGGCCAGATGGGCAACCTGTTCCAAAGTCAGCGGAGACGAAGACACGCGATGGCTCCTCGCTCAAAGCTGGGCCGGCATCTGGAACGGCTGGCGCTTCTGCGGCCGCTGGACACGTCCGGAGCGGATGCAGGCGACGCAAACGCGCACGGTCGCAACTGAGCCGCCGACTTGACACTGAATCCGCTGCAAGTTAGGCCGGAAGGTGCGGCGGCTGATGCCGGTAACCTTGCGGCCGATGCCGCCCAGGTACTTGGCCTTGCCGCGCCGCGCGTAGTGATTGCCCATCACCGGCTTCTTCCCACAGACTTCACATTGCATGCCCATGATGACCCTCTCCCTCAGCCACTGTCTGGGAAAAGGGTAACTATAGCGGGAAGGACAGGATTGGCAAGACGAGCAAGGATGTCTCGAACTCTTGCCGCTTGCGGCTTGGCGGTCAGCCCGCCAAGCCGCAAGCGGCAAGCATGTGGCGACACTCAGTGACGGCCGCCGAAGGTGCCGCCGATGATGACGCCGCCGCTGACCGGAGGCGCTTCCTCGATGACCACCACTTGTTGGCGTGGAACGTAAACCGGGCGCGGCTGGTTCGCCGTCAGCAGCATCTCGTTGATTACCGACTGCGGCACTCCGCTGGTACTCATTCGGCTGATGTCCTGAGACGTCAACTGATAGGCCACGCCCGAAGTCCGGATCTGATTGACCATCACCAGTTCGCTGGTGCCGGTTGATGCCTCGGTGATGATATCGTCAACCGTTGGCGCTCGCGCCGCGTTCTGCTGCGCGGTGGCGCGAGCAGAGGCTTCCGCCTCACGGCGCTTCTTCGAGTTATCGACCGAGTCGCCGATCAACCCGCCGACGACCGCGCCGCCGATACCGCCGAGGACGGTATTCGCCGTTTTGTTGCCATGCCCGCCCTTGGAGAGCAGGTTGCCGGCGAGAGCGCCGGCGCCGGCGCCGGCAAGCGCTCCTGTACCAGCGCCACTCTGGCAACCGGCCAGAAGCAGCAGCGGCACGAGTCCGAGCAGTTTCCAGAGTCCCCATTTCGCGGCTTGCGGCGTCTGAGTGGTCTGCATAGAACGTCCCTCTGGTCGGGGCCGATGAATTCGGGCCGATTCCATAACCGAAAGGAATTCGGCCGTCAATCGCGCTCTGGCGAGTGGAGTCATCCCCGTCTCAATAAATCGGCTGCGGGAGACATGAACATGAACCGATTCTTCCGGGCGTCACGCCCTGGCGCTTGCCTCTTCGCCCTCGTCCTGCCTCTTCTGCTCAAGTCGCCCGTCCTCGCTCAACCCGACCCTCAACCGAAAAAGGTCGCCACCATCGAGGGTATCACCGAATTCAAACTCGACAACGGACTCAAGGTCCTTCTCTATCCCGATCCGTCGAGTTCGCGCGTCACCGTCAATCTGACCGTCCTGGTCGGCTCGCGCCACGAAGGGTACGGCGAGACCGGCATGGCTCATCTGCTCGAACACATGCTCTTCAAGGGGACGCCCAGCTATCCAGGGCCGAATGAGGTCCCCAAGGCCCTGCGCGATCATGGGGCCAACTTCAACGGCACCACCTCCTACGATCGGACGAACTATTTCCAGACGATGGCGGCCTCGGACAAGAACATCGAGTTCGCGATCCGTCTCGAAGCCGACCGCATGATCAACAGTTTCATCAAGCGCGAAGATCTCGCCTCGGAAATGTCCGTCGTCCGCAACGAGTTCGAGGCCGGCGAGAACAATCCGATCGGTATCATGTTCCAGCGCATGCTGGCCGCTTCCTACGAATGGCACAACTACGGCAAGACGACCATCGGCAACCGCAGCGACATCGAACGGGTGCCGATCGAAAAGCTGCAAGCCTTTTATCGCAAGTATTACCAGCCCGATAACGCGGTCCTGATCGTCGCTGGCCAGTTCGACGAGGCGAAGACGCTCGGCTGGATCGCCAAGTATTTCGGCCCGCTCAAGAAGCCGGTGCGCTACCTGGACAAGACTTACACCGAGGAGCCGCCCCAGGACGGCGAGCGCGAGGTCATCCTCCGCCGGGTTGGCAAGGTCGGCGCGGCCGGCGCTCTTTATCACATTCCCGCCGCCGCGCATGCCGACTTTGCCGCCCTGGAAGTGCTGTCCAACATCCTCGATTACGAGCCGGACGGCATCCTCTACAAGGCCCTGGTGCCAACGAAGAAGGCGACGTCGGTCAATGCCTTCGCCTACGACTTGCACGATCCCGGCGTGTTTGGCGTGCTGGCCCAGGTTGACGGCGGCGACGAGAAGACCGTCCGCGGCGCCCTCGAAGTGCTGCTCGCCACGACCGAGGCGGACAACACCAAAGCATTCACGAAGGAAGAAGTCGAACGCTCGAAGCAGAAGTTACTGCGCGACCGCGACCTGGCCATGAACGACGTCAACCGCATCGGCGTCGTCCTGAGCGACTGGACCGCGCGCGGCGACTGGCGGCTGTTCCTGCTCCATCGCGATCGACTGGAGAAAGTGACGCCAGAGGATGTCGCCCGTGTGGCGAAGCGCTACTTGCAAAAGAGCAACCGCACGGCCGGGCTGTACATTCCCTCGAAGCAGGCGACCCGGACTCCCGTTCCCGAGACGCCAGAAGTGGCCGAGTTGATCAAGGATTACCAGGGCCGCAAGTCCATCGCCGCCGGTGAAACCTTCGCTCCGACACCGCGCAACATCGAGGCGCGGACGAAACGGATGACGCTGCCCTCGGGCGTCAAGGCCGCCCTGCTGCCGAAGAAGACGCGCGCCGACGCTGTCAGCTTCCAGTTGACGCTCCGTTTCGGCAACGAGGAATCGCTCAAGGGCTGGAACATGCCGGCCGAGTTCGTCGGCGAGATGCTCAAGCGCGGCACCAAGGAAATGTCGCGGAAAGAGATCGACGACGCCCTGGCGAAGCTCAAGGCCAGTGTCTCGATCGGCAGCAACCCGGGCGATCTGACGGTGAACATCCAGTGCAAGCGCCAGGTCCTGCCGGAAGTGCTGAAGCTGGTTGGCAAGATGCTGCGCGAGCCGAGCTTCCCGGCCAGCGAGTTCGAGGTCCTCAAGCGCCAGGTCCTCAGCGGACTCGAAGAATCGAAGAGCGATCCGCAAGCCCTGGCCCAGCGTGCCATGCGGCGCTTCCTCGCGCCCACCGACAAGGACAGCATTCATTATGTGCCGACGCAGGAAGAAGAGATCGCCCAGGTGAAGGACGTGACGCTGGAGAAGGTGAAGCAGCTTTACACCGAGCAGATCGGCGGCCATGTGGGCGAGTTGGCCGTCGTCGGCGACTTCGACTCCACGGGTCTGGTCAAGCAGGTTGGCGAGTTCCTCGACGGCTGGAAGAGCGAGACGCCCTATCGACGGGTTCCGCGTCAGGCATATCCGGACCGCAAGCCGGAGAAGCTGGTCATCCCGACTCCGGACAAGGAGAATGCGGTTTACATCGCCGTGGAATCGTTCGTGATGAAGGATGACAATCCGGACTATCCGGCCCTGCAACTGGGCAACTATCTTCTGGGCAGCGCTCCGCTGGCATCGCGGTTGTCGAATCGCGTTCGCGGCAAGGACGGCCTGTCTTACGGCGTCGGCTCGCAGGTCAGCGCCCGTGCGCTCGATCCGGTGGGCATGTATTATATCTTCGCGATTTGCAAGCCGGAGAACATCGACAAGGTGGACAGTGCGATCAAGGAGGAGATCGAAAAGTTCATGACCAAGGGCGTCGAGGAGAAGGAACTGAGCGAGGGCATCAAGGCGTATCTGGAGGGCCAGAAGAACGGCCGGTCTGGCGACGGGGGTATGATGGCCCAACTGGCGGCGACACTCGCAGCGGGACGGACGATGGAGTTCGCGGCCGAGCGCGAGAAGGCCATCGCGGCCCTGACGGTCGAGGGGGTGAGTGCCGCCTTCCGCAAGCACTTCGACCCGAAACGTCTGGCCTACATCCGTGCCGGCGACTTCGGCAAGAAGCCGAAGCAATGACGCCCCCTCGTTCCCACGCTCCGCGTGGGAACGGCTTTCTTCGACGCTCTGCTTCTGAGGTGCAGACGCAGGCCGGAGCGTCTTCGGACTCGCGCGCCGCAGAGCGACGAAGAGCCGTTCCCACGCTCCGCGTGGGAACGAGGAGGTGGGGAGAGCGGGGGTGAGGAAGCAAGGAGCAACAAGGAGAGTGAGGGAACACTCGTGAATGCACTGCAAGCGATCGTTCTCGGCATCGTTCAGGGACTGACGGAATTTCTGCCGATCAGCAGCACCGCCCACCTGCGCGTGACGCCGGCCCTCCTTGGCTGGAACGTCTATGTCGGTGCTGCCTTCACCGCCGTCATCCAGTTGGGGACACTCGTCGCCGTTCTGATCTACTTCCGCGCCGACATCGTCCGCATGACGCTCGCCTTCTTCCGGGGCCTGTACTCACGCCAGCCTTTCGCTGATGCCGATTCGCGTTTGGCATGGCTGATCGTCATCGGCACGATTCCCGTCGTCTTCGCCGGCCTGCTGCTGAAAAAACACATCGAAGGCGGTTGGCGTTCGCTCTACGTCATCAGCGCCGCGATGATCGTGGTCGCGCTGCTGATGGTCGCCGCCGAGGAGGTGGTCAAAATCCGCGAACGGTCGCGGATGCGGCAGAAGCGGACGGACCAGCTTACCTGGGTCGATGCCCTGGTGATTGGCATCTGTCAGGCGCTGGCCCTGATTCCCGGCACCTCGCGCTCCGGCTCGACAATCACCGGCGCCCTGTTCCTTGGCCTGTCGCGCGAGGCGGCGGCCCGCTTCTCGTTCTTGCTGTCGCTGCCGGCGGTGTTGGCGGCTGCGGTCAAGGAACTCTACGACGAGCGCGAGGTATTACTGGCCTCGCGCGATGATGCGGTCAACCTGATACTGGCAACGGTCGTGGCTGGCATCGTCGGCTATGCGTCGATCGCCTTTTTGCTGCGCTACCTGAAGACGCATACGATGCATGTATTCGTCATCTACCGAATTGCACTGGCGATCCTTCTGCTGAGCCTCCTGGCGTCGGGCAAGCTGTCACCCGAGGAAGGAAAGCCTGAGAAACACGCGCCGGAGAGTGGGTCTCAGATTTTGTGAACAATTTGGCGTTTTCTTGCGATTCAGTCTGACAACTTCAGCGAGAGGTCCACACTGACGAGTTTCTCTCTGAGCTGTGGGAACTCGCCCCTTGAACACTCCCCACTGTTTGCGCCAGGCCGCCTCATCCCTCCAGCCGAAACAGCTTGCGCAGCGCATCGAGGAGCGTGTGACCACCCGCGCTCGGCTCGGCGTGCGTCTCCTCGGTCAACGCCGAGATGGGACCGTGCAGGATGCGCTGCGTCAAGAGACGAAACGCTCCCTCGATGTACTCGCGATCCGATTCGCTCAGCTTGCCGTCCAACTTCGTCAGCAGTTGCTGCACGATCGCCTTCCGCTTCTCCTCGACGTCCCTTGTCAGCCGCTCGATTACCGGACTGTTTCGCCTCTTCGCCCAGCCCTTGAGGAACTTCTTCGCCTCCTCCTCGACAATCGCCTCCGCGGGCGCAACGTGCTTCATCCGATCCGCCAGTGTCGCCTCGCGGATGCGCTTGAGATCGTCGATGTTGAACAGACACGTCCGGTCGCCGTCGTGAATGCGCGGATCGAAATCGCGCGGGACGGCGATGTCAAGGATAACGACCGTTCCTCCCGTCCGCCTGCCGGCAAGCTTCTGATAGCGCTCCAGGGTGACAATCGGCTCCGGCGCGCCCGTCGTACTGAGGACGATGTCGGCCTTCGCCAGCACCTCGTCGAGCCGGTCCCACGCCACCGCCTCGCCGCCACAGCCCTTCGCCACGGCCAGCGCCTTTTCCGGACTGCGATTGGTCACCAGGATCGCCCGCGGCTCCAGTTGCTTCAGATGTTTGAGCGTCAGTTCGCCCATCTTGCCGGCGCCGATGACGAGGATGGTCTTGTCGCCGAAATGATCGAACACCTGGCGGACATAATCGACGGCGGCGCTGGAGACAGAGACTCGCCCCCTGGCGATGCCGGTCTCACTGCGGACGCGCTTGGCGACCTGCCGGGTGTGCTGGAACAAGGCGTGCAGCATGGGCCCGACGCTGGCGCTGGCCTGGGCGCTCTCATACGCCTTCTTGACCTGGCCGGCGATCTGGCCCTCGCCGACGATCAGGCTGTCGAGGCTGGCGGCGACGCGGAACAGGTGCTTGACCGCCTCGCCCTGGCGATGGACATAGAGATGCGGCTCGATCGCGCTGGCCCCAAGGCCGTGAAACTCGGCGAGAAATGCGACGACGTCGGCCGGACCCGGCTTCTGGTTTTCGCCGGCGAGGTAGAGTTCGACGCGATTGCATGTAGACAGGATGACGGCCTCGCAGTCGTGGCGCGAGCAGAGGTTGGCCAGGGCGCGCGGCAGCTTGTCGCCGTCGAAGGCCAGACGCTCGCGCAATTCGACACCCGTCCTGTGGTAATTGCAGCCGACGGCCAGCAGGTTCATCCCGCGCCTCCCCTGCCCATATGAGGCATAATCAGGGTGACGAGGAGCAGGACGAAGCCGATGACGGTCAGCAGCGCCATCTGGCGGCCGCGCAGATGCAGCCCGAAGCGCAGATAGACCATGAAGGCGAAGACCAGCCAGAGGGGAACGCTGGTCAACACGCGCGGATCGGTCCAGCCGGCCGCCTCGCGCAGCAGCAGCACGATACCGAGGGCCATGCCGGCGGTCAAAAGGGGAAAGGCGAGCGTCAATGACCTGCGATTCATCATCTCGAGCCGTTCGAGGCTTGGCAGCCGCACGCCCTGTCCGGGGAGCAGTTTCGCCTTGAGACGATGGGCCTGCGCCAGATACATGAGGCTGGCGATGAAGCCGACGCAGACCCCCACCGCCGCCAGTACCAGCAGCGAGCCGTGCGCGATGGCGAGCATCTGAGCTTCTTCCTGATGAAAGATCCCCTTGACCTGCGAGCCGTCGTCACCGATGAGGGGACCAAAGATGCGCGCCAGGCCGACAAGGACGAGGATGACCGGCAGGATGAAGACGCCCCACGCTTGATGAGCGCGATGGAAGGAGCCGAACAGATAGAAGATGGCCAGCATCCAGGCGAGAACGAGCAGCAAGCCGAACTGCCAGCCCAGGGGCGGACGCTGCGCGGCCAGGAAGATCGTCTGGGCGAGCAGGCCGGCGCAGCCGAAGAGGTTGGCGGCAAGACGATGGACTGGCCGGCGGCGAAAGAGGTGCCACAACTCCAGGCCGAGGGCGACGGCGTAGGAGGCGGCAAAGCAGAAGAGAGTGATATTTTCCATGAGCCATCATTATATCGCGGTTAGCCGCGACGCGAAGTCTTTGAACCGTGGTGCAGGCGGCTCGCCTGCTCTGCCGTGGGGGGGGGGGGGGGGGCGGGGGGGGCCAGTCGGCCTCACAGGCGCGGCCCCCCCGCCCCCCGGGCAAAGAAAGGCGGGCGGGCGCGGCCCCCGCCAAAAATATT
>JBBSDR010000256.1:0-7638 GCA_038240465.1 Gemmatales bacterium | reverse complement strand
GAGAACAGAAGGGCGCCGGCGCGTTGGAGCAGATAACGTGCGGAAAGGTCGTAACGGGTTGGTGGAGGCAGGGGCAGATCCATCGTGATTCTCCGTTGTGACAGGGGAGGAGACAGCACACGAGGATTCTACCCGGCTGATGGCGAACCAGACACGCTCGACGGGTCCGAAAAACGGGTCAAACCCCGTTCACCCTGCCCCGTTCACCCTGCGACGGTCCACGTTGTCATCTCCTCTGGTCATCGCCGCTATGCCAGCAGTTTCTCGATTACCTTGCCCTCGCGGAACAGCGTGATCGGACGCCCCGTCGGACTGTTCAACTCCTGATGCGGATCGAGTCCCAACCCGCGGAACAGCGTGGCCGAAATGTCATCCGGCGTGCATGCCTCGGCCGCAGGCCCCATGCCCTGCGCATCGGTGATGCCGTGCGCGTAGCCGCGCTTGAAGTTGCCACCGGCCAGTACGACCGCCATCGAACGCGCCCAGTGATCGCGGCCGGCGTTGGCGTTGATCTTCGGGGTTCGGCCGAACTCGCCCGCGCAGTAGACGATCGTCCGCTCCAACATGCCCCGGCTGCTCAGGTCTTCGATGAGGGCCGACAGCGTCTGATCGAGCTGCGGCAGAAGCGTTTTCGACAGCGCCTCGAAGTTCTTGCCGTGCGTGTCCCAGCCGCCCAGGCTGATCGTCACGAAGCGGACGCCCGCTTCCACCAACCGCCGTGCCGCCAGCGCCCCCTGTCCAAACCCGCCGGGGCCGTAGCGCTCCCGCGTCGCTTCCGGCTCCTGGCTCAGGTCGAAGGCACGCTTGGTCTTTTCGGAGCGCAGAATCTCCAGGGCCTTCTTGTGGAAGGCGTCGAGTCCATCACCCAGGGAGGACGCCTGCTCCAGTGCCTTGAGTCCGTGGTCGAACCCTTGCAGCAGTTTGGCGCGGTCCTCCAGTTCTTCCAGCGTGAAGCCGGTCGGAAGAGTGATGCCGCGGACTTGCAGGTTCCCCACCGTCCTGCCGCTCCCCTTGCCCTTGGTGTCCGGGACGCCTTCGATCAGGAAGGGGTTGTAGGTCGTGCCGAGGTAGCCCGCGTCGCCGGCCGCACCGCGGCCGGAGCCATCGAAGGCGACATAGGACGGGACTTCCTGTCGCGGCGGCAGAAGTCGCGCCGCCAGCGAACCCATGACCGGGTAGCGGATGGCCGGAGTCGGCTTGTTGCCGGTGGTCATGAAGACTGTGGCGGGGCCATGCGCGGGAACGGTGTGTTGCAGCGAGCGGACAAGCGTGACCTTGTCGGCCGTTTTGGCCATCAGCGGCAGATGTTCGCTGATCTGCACACCCTGCACTTTGGTGGCGATAGGCTTGAACTCGCCGCGAATGCCGTCGGGGGCATCGGGCTTGAGGTCCCACATGTCGATGGTGGACGGGCCGCCGGCGAGCCAGACCATGATGACCGCGTCGGCTTTGCGTTTCGCGCCGTCCTCCTTCGCCTGTGCCTCCAGCCGCAGCAGTTGCGGCAGGCTCAGTCCGAACAGGCCGGCGCCGGCACCGATCTTGAGGAAGTCGCGCCGATGGAATCGCTCACAGTCGCTCTCGAATCGTCTTGCCATGTTGCACCCCTTTTGCCGCTTACGGCAGTGTCTTCTCAGTGATTCAAGATGAATTCCCGCGTGTTCACCAGCGCCCACAGGGCCGCGACAAAGGACGACTCGCGCGGCGTCAGAACGACCCTCTGCGGCTTGCCTTTCACCGGCGGCTCGACAGGAGCGGGAGCCGGATTCTTGCGAGTCGCGATGTGGTCGGCGAAGTGCTTCCGCTCCAGTTCTGAAGGGAAGCGAGAGAGCGTGGCCAGGAACAATTCGTCGAGAATCTCGTTGTCGGTCTTGTTGCTCTTGAGCAGTTTCGCCAGCCGCGGTTCTTCGGCGACCGCCGGCGCGACTTCGCCCTTGGTCCGGATGGGCGCCTTGGCAGTCGTCCGCAGCTTGTCCAGCACAGCCTGGTCCGCCATCAGGTAGAGAGTCTGCGGCAAGGCCGGCTCCGTCGCCCGATCGCAGTCGCAATTCGACGTCCTCAGCGGCCGGCCAAACAGGCGGAAGGCGAAGGCGGCGTTCTTGCTCACCACCCGGCTCGATCCCACCTCGATCGCCCGGCATCCCGCAGGAGCATCCGTGCCGAAGTCCTCTGTCACTCCCAGCGCGGAGTTGAGGACGTCCACCGTCACCTCCGCCATCATGGACCGCAGGAAACTGTGCGAATAATTGTTCCGGTCCAGCTTGTTCGTCTCGTTCATCGTGGACGAGAGTTGATAGACGCGGGCGTTGAGGACCGTGCGTTCCAGCCGGCGAATGTCGAACTTGCTGTCGATGAAATCCTTCGCCAGCGAGTCGAGCAACTTCTCGTTGGAAGGCGGATTGGCCAGAGAGAAGTTATCGACCGGGTCAACCAGGCCAACGCCGAAGTAATGTCCCCAGACGCGATTGACAAAGCTGCGCGCGAAGTAGGGATTATCGGCCGAGCGCAGCCAGTCGAACAGGGCGATGCGTGCGTCCTTGCCGGGTTCAATCGGGATTACCGGTCCACCCAGCGCTTGCGCCGGCAACAGGCGTGGCGGCGGTCCCGCCGGCTCGCCCTTTCTCTTGACCACCGGCCCGGCGGCGTCGGCGTCAGGGTGGGGCAGCGCTCGAAACTTGGTCGAGACAAACACTTCGAGGACGCCTCCGGCGCGGGCGGTCTTCAGTGTGGTCCCGCGAGCCATGTTCTCGGCGTCGATGACCGCTTTCGCCTCGGGAGAGACGCCCATCGTCACCTGACCGAAGACGTTGGCGTGCGCCCGATAGTCGGCCTGCGTCCAGCGGTCAAACGGATGCTTGTGGCACTGCGCGCATTCGAGGCGGATGCCCATGAACGCCGACGCCGTCTTTTCCCCCAGCACTTCCAGGGGCGTTGGGTTGCCGCCGCACCAGAAGAGATCGAGACTTGGCCGTGCGGCATAGAGTGTCCTGTCAAACCCCTTCCCGGCCGCTTGCTCGATCGCCTTGACCTCCTTGAGCCAGTCTTCCGGAGTTTGTCCGTCCCGGCTCGTGGAGCAGAGGACGCCCTTGACAATCTGATCGTAAGGCATGTTGTCGGCGACGCGCTTGCGGAACCAGTCGTGCCACATCTGGTTGTACTTCGCCTGCATCGCGCCGTTTTTTCCTGCCAGGGCAAGAGTGCTGTTGCCGGTGATGTCCGAGAACTTCGTCGCCCACAGGGCCGCGTGCAGTGGATGAGCGAGCAGTTCGTCGATCTTCTTCGCTCGTTTGTTGGCGGCCTTGTCGGCCAGGAATGCCCGCACCTCGTCCGGCGACGGCAGACAGCCGATGATGTCGATGGTCACACGGCGAAGAAACTCCGTATCGCTGGACAGTTCGGACGGCACGACGTTGAGTTTTCGCAACTTGGCGAAGACCTCGCGGTCGATGAAGTTGACCTCGGGAAGTTGCGGATAGCGGAAGCCGGGAGCGGCGGGCATCGGCACCAGAATGCGGAGAGCCAGGACATTGCCGCGATAGGACACCGCCAGGACCGTATCGCCTGGACGCAGCGCCTTGACCTCGCCGAGCGAAGTGACCCCGGCAACGTCATCATCCTGGACGCGGAAATCGCAGAAGGGAGTGACGTCTTCTTCCGAGCCGTCGGCGAAACGAGCCTGGACGCGCAGGCGGTCTTTCTCGCCGGGCTTGATGAGGGCGTAACCGCTCGGGCTGACTGTAAGGGAAACGACGTCGCCGCTGCCTTTTGTCCAGCGAGCGCCGCTGGCGATCCATTCGCGGAACACTCGATACTGCCAGCCATCGCGGCTGAATCGCCGTCCGCCGCCGTGATCGATTTGCCCGGTTGCCTTGAGCAGAAGCAGGCTGTCGTCAGGATTCGCGGAGTTGATGCGCCGGCCCAGGAGATCGCGCGCCAGGGTCGTATAGTCCTTGTCGGGGTCGTAGCCGAAGAGCGAGAGTCGAAAGCCGCCCTTGACCTTGAACGAGCCATGACAGGCGCCGACGTTGCAGCCCATGCGGCCAAACAGGCCCATGATGTGCCGCTCGAAGTCCACGGCCTGGAGAGTATCGCCGCCGGGTAGAGGCACTGCGGCCGGGGCGGGCAGCGTCAGGGCAGTCAGGACAAGCAGAGCAATGGTCAACCGAGAAAGAGCGGCAGGTTGCATGTCTCGATCCTCTCGGGGTTGTTCCGTCTTCACTTCAGGCAGGGAGGAACGCGAATCGGACGGGAACTCAGGCGCACAACCTCATTATCGCTTTTCGCAAGGCGGTGTCACGAAGAATCTGAAGGCCTGATGATGGCACGTCGGGAGCATGCCCCGGTCTACTTGCCTCCCGCCTCTTTTAAGAACTCCTTCGCCTCCTTGTCGTTGATCTTCTCCAGCGTCTTGATCGAGCGCAGAATGGCCGCATCGCGCTCGGCCTTGAAGTCGCAATTGAGCAGCTTGAGCGGCATGCTTTTCAGCAGCGTCAGGTCGGTCACTTTCGTGTCTGCGCAGTAAAGGGTCTCCAGCTTCATCCCTTTGAGCGGCGACAGGTCGGCCACCGGGCTGCCGTCGATGTCCAGGTAGGTGAGCTTCATGTTCTTCAGCGGCGTCAGCTCGGTCACCTGCGTGTTGCCGCTATGCAGCTCGGTCAGCTTCAGGTTCTTCAAGGGGGACAGGTCCGACACTTTCGTGCCGTCACAGTCCAGCATGGTTAGCTGCGTGTCCTTGAGCGGCGTCAGGTCGATGACTTTCGAGCCGCCGATGTGAAGGGCCGTCAAGTTCACGTCCTTTAAGGGCGTCAGGTCGGACACCGGCGTGCCAAAGAGGGTCAGGTAGTTCAGCTTCATGCCCTTGAGCGGCGTCAGGTCGGAGACTGTCGTGCCGCCGCAGTGGAGATCCGCCAGCGGCATGCCCTTCAACGGCGTCAGGTCGGCCACCAGCGTATTTTCGCAGCCCAGAAGTCTCAGCGGCATGTCCTTCAGCGGCGTCAAATCGGCCACCGGCGTATTACTGAAGGTCAGATGCTCCAGCTTCATGCTCTTCAGCGGCATCAGGTCGGACACCCTGGTGTATGGACAATGCAGGACCGTTAGCTTCATGTCCTTGAGCGGCGACAGGTCGGACAGCGGCGCCCGCTTGTCTCCTTCCGTGCCGCCGCAACTGAGCGCCCGCAGTCCGGTTAACGCCCGCACCGGTGAAAGGTCGGTCACGTTGTCGCTCAGGAACTCCAGTTCCGTCACCACCTCGTCTTCGATCTCGGGTTTCACCTTGCCGTCGAAGCCGAGGTTGAGGTCCTTCAGCTTGGCCGCGACCGCCTCCACCTGCTTGTCGGCCGGCAGCGCCGCGACCATTTTGAGCCAGGCGTCATCCACCGGCGTCCCGGCAAGCTTCGGCAGTGGCTTGCCGATCACCTTGTCCCCCTGCACGACCTGCAGGTTGCCATCCTTGAACCATTCGATCCTGAGCGTGATCGTCTCGCCGCGTTTAAGGATGAACTTGTCGGTGTCGAACTGCAGATCGCCGCGCTTGATGTGCAGACCATACTCGCCGGGAGAAAGCTTGATGTCCTGCTTATCGACGCCCTTGATGGTGGGGCCGGCCTTGTCGAAGGAGACCTGGACGTCGGGATCGTTGATCTCGATCTTGACGATGCCGTTGTTTGTCTGCCAGTAGAAGACGAGACCGCCGAGGAGGGCGAGAAGGACGGCAGCGGCCAGCGCCATAATGAGGCGCCTGCGCGGTCCACGCCCACTATCGGTGGGAGAATGGAGAGGACTCGGGGGCTGCAGCGTTTCGGTGTTTTCCACGGGTGCATGTGCCAGCGCCGGTTTCTTCTCCATTGCTTGCAGCGCCTGCACCGCTTCCCGGGCCGTGCGGAGACGCTTCTCGGGATCCTTTTCCAGCAGCTTCATCACCAGTGCGGACAGCTCTGGCGGCAACTTTTCGTTGAGCGTGTTCGGGGCCGGCGGTTCATTCATGGCGACGGCCATTAGCGTGGACATCGTGTCGGCGCCCTGGAACGGCTGTTTGCCGGTACTCATGCGCGAAGGCGAGCGGAAGGTTCAAACCTCCCCGGTGGGACAGGCGCCTCGCCTGTCCGGACAGGCGAGACGCCTGTCCCACCGGGTAGTTCACCTCTTGCCGGTCGCCTAAAGGACTGCGCCGAGGCTGAACAGATCGCAGCGCGCATCCACATGGCCGCCGCGAGCCTGTTCAGGGGCCATGTAAGCGGGAGTGCCGACGATGGTGCCGCTGTGGGTCAGGTTGCTCGTATCACCGACCACACGCGCCAGGCCGAAATCGAGGATCTTGACCTTGCCCCTGCCTCCCTCCAGCCAGATGTTGGCCGGCTTGATGTCGCGGTGGATCAGGCCGCGCTCGTGTGCCGCCGCCAGTCCCTCGGCGATTTCACGGCCGATGCGCAGAACCTCCGCCGTCGGCAGCACCGGGTCGCGTTTGAGCCGTTCGTCGAGCGCCTCGCCCTGGAGAAGCTGCATGGCCAGGTAAGGAACGCCTCGGTCCTCGCCGACCTGGTAAATCGACACGATGTGCTCGTGCTCGATGGCCGCCGCTGCCCGGGCCTCGCGGAAGAAACGCTCGCGTGCCTGACCGCTGACCACGGATGGCTTCATCGACTTGAGCGCGACGCGCCGCTGCAACAGGACGTCCTCGGCCAGGAACACAACTCCCATGCCGCCGGTCCCCAGTACCTTCAGAACGCGATACGGCCCGAGCCGGCCGATCTCATCCGGCCCCTGGGAGGGTCCCAGGAACGAGAGCGCGGGCAACTCGCCGCTGAAGGACGGCGGAGGCGTACCGCTGCCCGCTGTGATGTCTCGCGTGTCCGGAAGCACCGCAGTCTGTTCCACCGGCGAACGCATGGCGGTGAGGCGCGCAATCAGCCCGCTGAGAGCGGGGCTGTCATGGATGGTGTCAGCCGACGCACGCATGGCCTCGACGAGCGTATCGTTAGCCATCAGCGTGTGCAGCCGCGTGATGCACTGCTCGCAGCCCTCGACGTGCTGGGCCAACTGATCGATGTCTGCCGACTTGAGCTGGCCAAGCAGGAACGAGCTCAGCACATCGGGATTGGGGCAGGCTGCCGTCGGGAGCATGACAGACTCCAGTTGTGAGAAAGCCAGGTGTCTGCTTATCGAGTACGGACGAACGCATCGAAATCTAACAAGAAACGGACGCTCGGCCTCAGATTTCAGTCAAAGAGACCGGCCAGTTCTTGCCTCAGCCGGGCCAGAACGCGCGACTTGGCAACGTAGACGGAGCCGGGAGAGATACCCAACTCGGCGGCGACTTCCACAGCGGGCCGGTCGCGGACCACATGTTCCCAGCACGCCTTCCAGGTGGCGGGAGCGAACTCGGCCTGCATGACCTGCAAGGCCCGGCCGACGATGCAGGCGCGGTATTCCGCTTCATCCAGCGTGTCCGGCGCCGGGCGGTCGGGCAGCGATTCGAGAGTGCCGTCGGGTACCTGCTGTTCCGTCCTGCGCCTCTGGCGGTCGCGCCACTTGTTGAGCGTGATCGTCCAGAGCCAACCGCGAAAGCTCTTGCCGGGATCGTACTTGAAAACGGGCATCTGCTCTACCAGGATGGCGAAGACATCCTGGACAAGGTCGGCG
>JBBSDR010000255.1:0-7641 GCA_038240465.1 Gemmatales bacterium | reverse complement strand
TTCCAGGAAGTGTTCGCCACGCTCTATCACAACCTGGGACTCGATCCCCGGACGCACACAGTCACCGATCTGTCCGGTCGGCCGCAGTACCTGGTCGATGACCCGTACGCGCCGATGCCGGAACTGGTGTAGGAGTTGCCAGTAGCCGAAGTCGCCACACTTCGGGCTGTGGAGTCACCCAAAGTCTGGCGACTTCGGCTACTGAGAATCGAATCAGCCTTCCGGCATTTCGCTGGAAGAATGGAAGCGAAGGGACGGAAGTTCAAAGGGGGATTCTCATGATGCGCAGATTCGCCGTCGCGGGGGCGCTGGTCGCCATCGTCCTGTTTGTCGGGACCACAACGGCCGCCGACAAGCCGCAGAAGAACCAGATGGTCAAGGGCACGATCAAGAGCGTGGACACCGTCAAGAACGTGCTGGTCGTGAATCAGAAGGTGAAGAACGAGGTCGTCGAGCGGGAACTCGACATTTCGGACGCGACCGAGTTCGTCATCATGAGCGACGCGGGCAAGAAGGAAATCACCGGCCGGGACGGTCTGGCCCTGCTGGAGGGCAAGGAAGGTTCGTCCGTGGCGGTGAAGTGCGACAAGGACGTGAAGGTCCTCAAGGTGACCGTCACCATCAAGAAGAAGTGATTCCGCAGCGCTGGCGCAAGCAGGGGGCGAGTGTTCCTTGCTTGCGCTTCGAGCGGCCGGACTGCTGAGACCACGAAGGTGGCGGGAGCGAAGCCGGTGGGCGCCGTCAGGAAAAGGAACGAGGACAAGGCGCCAGGCGTGGCCAGCGCCTCGCAAGCTGCCGCACGCAACCAGAGCTTCGAGTCGCCGTCACGCAGTTTCTCCAACTCTTTCCGTAGTGTGCCGTATTCCTTCGCGGCCTGACCTGCTGCTTTCTTCAGAGGTCTGTCGAACAGAACGGCCGGCGAAACGAAAATGACCGCGCCGGGAAGTTGGGCCTCCCCCAGCGCCGACCACGAGAACATCGCTCCGACTACCGCTTGCCGGTAGCGAGCATCCAGGCGAGCCGTGTTGCTTTGCAGTTCCCGAAGAAGGATATCGCAGACGGATTGTCTCGAGCCAGCGCCAAAGGCCTTCGACAGCAAGTAGCCGCTCAAGGTGGTCTGGGCCGTATTGCGGATGAGCGCTTCCCTATCTCCCATCCCCTTCCGCACCCAGCGCACCTCGTCGTCACTGAGCAATCTCGAGCGCGCAATCGACAGCAGGGCCTGTGCCGCCTCGAAGCGGATCACGGCATTCGTTTGCTCGTCGCTCATCAGCGCGAGAAACTCGGACGGCAATGCCTCGGGCCGAGCGAGTCCGATCCGGTTCAGCGCCTGGGCGGCCTTGACTCGGATGGCCGGATTCTTGTCGTCGAGGATGACTTTCAACAGTTTCTTCGTCACGGTGGACGTCACGAAGTCAGACTTATCGGCCGGGATTCTGCCGAGGACCTGCACGGCAGCGCCTCGGACGAACGGGGCATCGGCTGTCGCGAGGTCCAGGTATGCGTCGATCAAATCCAGTGGCAGAGGGTTCCCTCCCGGCTCAAGCCTGCCGTTCTCGGCGTTCAATCGAACTCCTTCCGGCTGGCTCAGAATGCGGTCCAACGTCCAGGCAATCAGCTGGCGTTCTCGCCGGCCGTCCGCCTGGTTCAGCAAGGGCAGAGCGGCCCGAGCCACCTCCTCCGGTTTTTCTCGCCCGATGTCGAATAGCGCCATACTTGCGGCGTACCGCGCAACGTTTTTCGGTTCGACCAGGGCGGCGAAGAGAGCCGGCAACACCACGCGCGGCTGTTTGAGTCCGGTTTCCTTCAGGATTTGGTTCGATTCCGGAGGGATACGGTCGCTCAGCACCTGCATCACCAGTTCCTTGACTGCCTCCTCGGCCAACGTCTCGCTCATGCCCGAGAGACTCCGGGCGATGGGTTCGCGTGCGTTCAGGGGTACGGTAGACAGGGCCGTACGAAGCTTCTGTGCAACCTTACGGTCTTGCTCGTTGAGCTTGCCCAGCGCCCAGACGGCCGCATCGGCGTAGACGCGATCGGGAAAGCTGAATCGATTGAGAATGTCGTCAACGGCGTCCGTGGCCCCGAGCCGGCCCAGCGCCACCGCCGCTGCCTCCCCAAGCAGAGAGTCATTGGCCCTGTCCTTCAACAGCTTCCGCAGGGGGGGGATTACTTGTTCGGCTTGTTTCCGGCCGGCCCGCCCCAGCGCCCAGGCCGCCGCGATTTGCACATCCTTGTTCGCTTTGTCCTCGATCAATTTCAGAAGTGCATCGGCAGCCTCGGGAGAGGCATCCGCACCGAGCATTTCCAGCGCCGTCGTCGCCGCGAGCAGGAGAGGCTGGTTCCATCGTGTGAGTTGGTCGGGCTTGTTGGGCTTCAGCATGGAAACGAGAAGCCGCACGATCTCGTCTTTCCGGCCGGCTCCAAGTCTTCCCAGCCCGCGGACGGCGGCAACTCGAATCGCTTCGTCCTCATCGTTCAGGAGCGGCAGTAGCCCGGCCACGGTTGCCGCGGCCTGTTCCCGCCCAACCGATCCAATCGCCAGCGCCGCCTTGAGTCGCACCGTCTTGTCGGAGTGCTTCAACAGGCCGAGGAGGTGGCTGAGGACCTTGTCGGGGTATTTCCTGGCCAGCCCGCGCAGGACCAGGCTCCCGCCCTTGCTAAAACCGTCGGCTGCGCTCAGTGGTTTCACGATCTTGTCTTCGATCGCGGCTGGGAGTTTGTCCGCGAGTTGGAGCAAGGCGCGAAGGACGGGAGTGCCGATCTCGTCGGTTGTCTCGTCCTCGAATTGGTTTTCCAGCACCCGGCGCCAAACCACTCTCAGTTTTCCCTGGGTCACCAGGCGAACCAACTGATCGAGGAGTTGTCCAGCCGACTCGTCTTCCAACCGCCCGAGCCACGCGGGCATAAGGGAGGCGTCCTTCCTTCCTGGCGCCAGTCCGAGCGGCTGGCGCACGCTTTCAATCGAATCCAGCACCCAGGCCGCCACCTGCGCTTCCACCGCCGGCTTCAGGAAGAAGCGCGGCGAATCCGGCGCCTCTTTTTTTGGCTCGATCGGTTGCCGCACCTTGCCCCGGACATCGAGTTCCGCCGCCGCGAGCAAGGGTACCAGTTTGGGTACGACAATTTCAGGGCGAGAAAGGCCCAATTGCACGAGGGCGCCGGCCGCGGCTCGCCGCACTGCATTGTCCGGATCGTTCTGGCCGGCAAGGAGAGCGAGGAGTTTCACGGCCACAGCATCCGCACTCTCGAACGCGGTATACCCCAGGGTCCAGACAGCCATCACCCGCGTTCGTGCGTCCCTGTCATCGCAGAGCCGAAGCAGTTCGGGGACCACTTCGGATTCGCGCGACCCTCCCGCCAAAGCGAGGGCAAAAAAGGCTTTCTCCCGAACGAGCCGGTCCGCGTGCAACAGCAGCGGCACCAGGACGGCGACGGCCTTCTCCGGGTTCGCCCGCGCGATCTCGGTGAGAGGAACGGAGGGGATAGGGGGCAAAATCGGCAGCGACAGAGGATAAACATCCTCCGGAGGGTCTTCCGATCCCGGTTGCACGAGAGCGGAAGCAACCTGGAAGGTCTGCGTCGAGAGGTTCGCTTGCTGCAGAGGGAGGGACCACGGCGGACGGAACAGGCCCGGACCCAGCAGGGCGGCGGGTGCCGGCCCCAACTCAATGGGCCATCGGGGAGGCGAGTCTTCCTGGGCCAGGGGCCAGTGGAGTTGATCCTCGAACAGTGTTGTCGGATCGCTCACCCTCCTGTTGATGGACTCGATTCCGAAGGTCCTCATCTGATGAGGGGCTTGATCGTGCAGCGTGGCCAGGAGGGGCAGGAGACTGGCCGGTATGAAGGAAGCCTGCGGGGTTGCACCGGAGGAAACGACCGGCGCGGCAAGCGCTCCGGGCGGCCCGACAGGTGTCGCGTGAATCCTTGACGTGCTGATCCAGGCGTCGGGGTCGGTGCAGAACGCCTCCACGCCGTCCTTCCAGTCTCCCGCATAACAGAGCCAGCGTGCGCGGGCCGACGGCGCCAGCAATCCGAATAGCCGGCGGGCGTCCGCGCTGCGGCCATCGTCGCCGGGAGACAGTCTGATGTCGTCGAGGACCCCCCGATTGTACGAGGGGACGTCCTCGACGGAGATGCTCAACTCGAACTGCTTCTCTGAACTGAGAAACCAGGGAAGCCCGCGCAGGGAGCGGGCGCCGCGGTGGAAGGCTAGATATTCCGGCGGCTCGGCGTTGAGTTGGGGACGGACGCGAGTCAACTGGATCGCCGTCAACAGGGCCAGCGTCAGGAGCAGCACGGCGAGGACGGTGGAGCCAACGAAGAGCAGAGTCGTGCGCCGCAGCAACGCCCGCGCTGCTGCTTTCTGAGGTTCTGGAAGCTCCGTCAGATCGCTTCGCCGCGCCGCCAGGTACTCGCGCCGGCGGAGCCGCCAGCGTCCCTTGGCCAGGGCGGATCGCAGAACGTTGAGGCCGATCTCGTGCGGCGCGGTTGCCCGGAGAGCGGGTTCGATCAGAACGTCGTGGACCAGTTCGTAGAGGCGGGGAGAAGTATCCTCGCGCGTCTGGACGACGTGCGGGGCTGCCAGCCCATCCAGGACAGCCTGAACCTGCCCTTCCGTGGCGCGCACCTTCTGCGCGAGTGCCTTGACCGTGAACGAGGCGCGCCGGGGTGGGGCAGGGGGTTCCTCCGCGACCAGCGCCCGCACCACCCACGGAGCCAGTTCCGGGTTGGGCAGCGTCTCGAAGATCGCGTTGAGATAGTCCCTGAGCAAACCGCCTCGGCGTCCCGCTTTTTCGTAGCCCGCCATGGTATGGACCTGGCGCAAATAGAGGCCGGCAGCCACGAGTTGCACTTCCACCGGCCTGACGCGCTCGCCTCCGGAGGCCAGATCGTCCACGATGGCCGCGATCAACTCTTTCGGCCAGGGTACCAGGGCCCGCTCGCCCAGGCTCGCCAGTACACGGGCCGCGTCGGCCGCCTGCATCCAGCGCAGTTCATAGCGGTTCTCCGGATCCAGGGGACGATGGAAAGGCACCATCGCATCCAGTTCGGTGAGATGAAACAGCCGGTCCGAACTCATCAGGAGCAGCACACGAACGGGCAGGCGCAGATTGTTGATGCACGCGGCCAGCGTTTTCAAGAAGGGCGTGCGATTCGCGCGATGGCGAAGCGTCGGTCCGCCGAACACCTGCTCGAACTGATCGCACAACAAAATAAGGAGATCGCCCTGGGCGGGAGCGGCGGCGGCCAGCGTCTCGGCAAGTGTGGCCGGCGGCTGTTCCAGGTGCGCCGCCGCCGCGACGGCCTGGCAGAGCGCCCGTTCCGGATCGTCGCCATAGCGAACGATGTAGACGGGCAGGTTCCCCTGCCGGGTGAGGGCGGGAATCAAACCGGCCCGGAGGAGCGAGGTCTTGCCGGAACCCGTTTCGCCCCAGATAACGCCGCAGCGGAACGTCTCACCGAAGAGCATCTTCTGGATCAGGGCGAGGTCTTCTTCCCGGCCGCTGATGCCGTCTTCCTTCTCCAGCGCCGCCGCCCCCCGGAACACTTTCCCCAGCAGGTCAGCCGTCGCCCAGACCCTGGGGAGAAGCGTGCCGGCGTGGCGTCCTCCCTCTTCCGCCTCGCGAGCTGCCTTTTCGCTCCATGCCTGGCTCGAATGTCCCGTCACCCAGGCCGCCAGCCGATCGAAGGCCCAGATGGCTTGTGGCCCTTCCTTCAATCCCAGGTGCAAGTAACCCAGCCGTTCCAGGGCCTGAGCCACCAGTTCCGCGGGCATGGGCGGAGCGCCTTCGCCCAGCACGTCGTCGAGGACTTCGCGCAACTGGACGGCCGCTTCGCGACTCTGCGCCGGTGTCTCGGCGCGCGACACGGCCGCGCGCAGGTCGGCTTCGAGTTGTCGCGGATCGTCGGGGAAATAGAAGGACCCCGATTTCCAGGACACGAAATCCGGGGCCAGCCGCATCAGGATGGTCATGGCCGCCTGCGGCAGGAAGATCACGACCGGGCAGGCAAACTTTTTTTTCAGTAGATGACGGCCGAGATTGAAGACGCCGACCAGAGAGGTACTCGGCTGGCGGTCGGGCGGCTGGTCCAGAGCCAGGCGGTGTTCCCAGTCGAGCAGCAAAACCGCGCTGGGGTCGTGGCCGCCGGCGTTCTTGCGGGCGAGTTCCCAGAGTTGCTCGAAAAAGACGTCCGACAGTTGGTCGAGGTCCAGCGCCGTGTCTTGCAAACTGACGCGCGACAGGGTCAAATCGGCGACGCTCCGCTCCAGCCGCGACAGCAAGGCCGAGCGCTGGCTGGCGCGGTCGTAGTACACAAAGGCCAGCGTGAACTCGCCGCTGCCCAGGTGAAGTAGGCGTTGCAGCGATGTCAACGATTCGCCGGGCGGCGGAGTGAAGTCGGCCATGGGAATGTTACCCCGCCTGGGCGGGACCCTTCTGGGGTACGACGGATTTCAGCAGCGGCGAGACATCGTACCAGTAACCCTCGTTATCGAGATACTCGTAGATCAGGCGTTGCTCCAGCATGGCTTTGCAGGTCACTTCCGCCATGCCTTCCAGCGTCTTGGTTTGGAACACCTGCCGAAGTTCTTTCCGGTAATTCAGCGCCAGCAGTTCCAACTCCGCTCCCTGATCGTCGGCGGCGGAACTGACGCTTGCGGGCGAGAGTGGCAGTTTGCCGACCTTCTGGCATGCTCCCCGCACCAGACTCATCAGCCCGCGCAAATGGCCGCTGCTGTGGGAACACAACCGGTCGGCGTCCACGGGTTTCTCGAACACCTGTTCCAGGGTCACGCCCGCATGCGCCAGCCGGCGCTTGAGGATGGTCCGCAGCACCTCCATCCCTTCCGGGTTCTCGGTGTTGTTGCGGCGGCGCGGCGGGACCATGGGGACGACGATCGGCTTCGTGCCATACCGCTCGGAGAGAATGCCGCCGTGGGTCCGCGCCAGCGCCAGAGGCACCGTGTAGATGACATGGCAACCGACGCTTTTCAACTGGGTCGCGTTCGACACAAACAGGCGTTCGTAGGGCTGAATCGCCGAGGCCGAGTCCTTCTCGCGCAGCCGGTCGAAGGTGTCCAGGATCACCACCAGTTTGGCGAAGTTGTGTTCCTGGACGATGCGCTGGGCGCAGCCGACGTACTGGCGAACTTGATCGACGAAGGTGGGGCTGCTCGCCTCGCGGAGCCGGCGGCGAACGTCCTCGCGGACGCCCTTGGTGTTCTTCAACTCGGCGCTGAGTTTGCCAAACGGGCCAAGGTTCTTTTCCCATTTCCAGGCGATCGAGGAGTTGACGATTCCGGTCAGCCATTTCCACACCGTCTGGAACACTCCGCCCTCCAGGGACGCTTGAAATCGCTCGCTGAGCGCCCGCTCCAGAATGACCAGGATCGCCAGGAGAACGTCGTCGTACTCCACGTCGCCCATGTCGAGGATCTGGTCGGCGTCTCCCATGGCGACAACGATTTTACTTTGTTCGAGGATGCCTTGCAGACAGCGGAGAATGGTTGTTTTGCCGTCGCCGACGTGGCCGGTGAACAGGAACGTTTTCGGATCGTCCACTTCGATGGGGATCGAAAACCGCTCGAACAGGTCGGGGATGCCTCGTTCCCGGATGCAATCGACGAAGCGATCGTCT
>JBBSDR010000254.1:0-7644 GCA_038240465.1 Gemmatales bacterium | reverse complement strand
TTTGTTGTGTGTGGCGGATGGCGGTTGTGCGTCGAAGACCCCCCCAAGGCCCCAAGCGCCAAGACAGGTCAATGACAATCCGCGACGAGGGGGCCTCGCAACTCCTGAACGTAGAACAGCCGGCCCGGCAGCGTCGGCATGAAACTGCTCGGGATCCACGGCGTCGGCTCGTGATGCAGTGTCATCCGCAGCGACAGGCCCTGCCATTGCATGCCGCGATTGAAGACGCCATCGGCGCCGCCAATGATGCGATCCGCGGCCAGGAACAGGGCCGGGCCGATGGTGTTCGCCCAGGCCGGCACCAGCGTCGTTCGGCTCTTGAAGCTCGTCAGCGCGTTCTGCTCGATCGTCAGCGGATGCAGTCGCGCCCCGAGTCGATGCGTCTGCGCTTTCCACTCCGCCTCGCTCTTGAACTCGGCTGCGAAGTGCGGCTCCCAGAAGGCGATGTGACAGACCCGGCCGATGCCGAACACCGTCAGCAGTTTCGCCCCCTGCTTCTTCAGGTCGCCGATCTGTTGCGCATAGGCCGGCAACTCGTTCTTCAGGGCGAAGTGCCGCTGCTTCCTCGGCACCGTCAGAGAACCCAGAGGGCCGTAGAGGGCCTGTTCCATGGCGTACTGAAACGCGCCGGGGTTGTCGGGCGGGAGCGTGTTGCCGTCGCGGTCGGACCACTCGTCCATGTTGAAGCCGTGAACGTGTTCGCAGGAAACGCCCCACTCGCGGAGGAAGTAGACTGTCCAGCGATACATGCCCATCGGGCCGACGGGCAGGATGAAGGCGATCGGCCTGCCGCCCTGCCCCGCGAGTTGGATCTCGCGGGCGATCTCGTGGCCCATGAAGGTGTCGAAGTCCTCGAACGAGGCGCAGGCGACCGGCTCGAACTGCGGATGCCACCAGGTCTCGCGTTTGTCGAAGCGAGCATCATCGCCGGCCAGGGCGTCGATCTTCTTGAGGTCCCAGCCCGCCGGCAGGAATCCCTCCATCATCGATCCGGAAAAAGTGCTGATCAGGTCCACGGTGTTTCTCCTGAAGCGCGAACTGTGTCGGCTTGTGAGGCGTATCGATCATACCAGCGTCCTGATCCGTCCATTCGGGGTCAACTGATTTTTCGACGTTCGTCTTGTTTTGAACCCAGTGGCTTCTAAAAATACCGTTCCATGATTCCCCTGCCGCAAGGCGGGGCGGGAGTGATGAAACCAACGGAGGAGTGACTGTGAACCAGCGCCGTATCGTTCTGTCCCTGCTGTTCTTCGCTGTGGCGCTGCTGCCTGCTCGCGCCCAGGAGGCCGACCTCACCTGGAAGTTCAAGAAGGACGCCAAGTTCTATCAGGAAATGAAGACCGAGACCGACCAGGACATGAAGGTCCAGGGCAGCACTGACGTCAAGCAGAAACAGAGCCAGACGTTCATCTTCGAGTGGACGGCGACCGATGTCGATGACAAGAAGAAGGAAGTCACCCTCAAACAGAAAATCGTCGGCCTGAAAATGGCCATCGAGATCGGTGGCAGCAAGATCAACTACGACTCGACCGAGAAGCAGCCGGGGGCATCCACCAACCCGCTCAACAAGTTCTTCGAGGCCCTCAACGAGGCCGCGTTCAAGATCGTCCTCGATACCGAAAAGATGACCGTCAAGAGCATTGACGGCCAGAAGGAATTCGTCGATAAGCTCGGCGCCGCCAATCCGCAGATGAAGCCATTGCTCGATAAGATCCTCGGCGAGAAGGCGCTCAAGGACATGGCCGAGCCGATGTTCGCCGCCCTGCCCGGCGTCAAGAAGAAGAAGGGCGACAGCTGGACGCGCGATTCCGACCTCGACATGGGTCCGATCGGCTCCTACAAGACGAAGTACACCTACACCTATGCCGGCCCGGACAAGAAGAACGAGGTCATCAAGGTGAAGACCGACCTGACTTACAAGGCCCCGGCGGGCGACGCCGGAGGCTTGCCCTTCCGCATCAAGTCGGCGACGCTCAAGAGTACCGATGGCGGCGGCGACATCATCTTCGATCCGATGGCCGGGTGGGTAGTCTCGCAAAAGATGAGTCTGACGCTGACGGGCGAGCTGGCGATCGAGATCGGCCAGCAGACGACCGACGTGAAGCTGGAGCAGAAGCAGACGACGACGATCACGACGTTCGAGAAGAACCCGATCGAGAAGAAGCCCTGATCCCGGTTAGCCGCGACGCGGAGTCCTCGGAGCGGAGCGCGTGTGGCGTCATCGCGCCACACGAATTGGGTTAGCCGCGACGCGAGTATGCGAGCGGAGCGCGAGGCGCTTTACCGCTGAACGCGCTCCGATTGAAGACTCGCTTTGCGGCTAACCCCAAATCCCTCTCATAACACCCAGCCCTTGCGATACTGCTTGTGCAGCCAGACGTCCGCAGCCGGCTCGCTCGTCTTGAACTTCACCGCGTCCCATATGAAGCTCTTCCCCGAACGATACGACACCGTCCCCAGCAGCACGGCCTCGGTCAGCGCACCGCTGTAATCGAAGTTGCACGTTGTCGCGCCGCCGTTCTTGCACGCCTGCACCCATTCGCGATGATGGCCAATCGACTCGGGAATGCTCGGCTTCGGCGGCACGAACCCCTTGAACTCCTTCTCCGGCAGCAGGCGCAGTTCGTTGTAGCCGGCGAGCAGCATGCCCTTGTCGCCGACGAAGAGGTTGCCGTCGCCCCACTTCGGCATGCCCGGCTGGCTCAGCAGCGCGGGCCGCTTGCCGCCGTCGTACCACGTCAGCTTCACCGGCGGCCAGTCGCCACGCGCCGGGAATTCGTAGTGGACGACCAGCCACAGGGCCGACGACTCCTTGTGCGGCGGCGGTCCCTCGGCGCTGACCTTCGCTGGATGGCGCAGTTTCAGCGCCCAGAAGGGCAGGTCCATGTGATGACAGGCCATGTCGTTGAGGGTGCCGCCGCCGAAGTCCCACCACTGGCGCCAGTTGAATGGATGATAGACGCCGCGCCCCGTCTTGTCGGGGTTGCCGTGGTAGAACTCACACGCCGGCGCCGGCCCCAGCCAGAGGTCCCAGTGCAGCCCCTGCGGTACGGGTTCCTTGCCCTTAGGCCGATCGCCGCCCCAGTACGAACGGCCACACCAGGTATGCACCTCGCGCACGGTGCCGATCGCTCCACCCTGGATCAGTTCGACGACGCGGCGATAGTTCGACCCCGCGTGAATCTGCGTACCCATTTGCGTGACGCGCTTCTCCTTTGCAGCCATCTCGGAAATGGCTCGCGCCTCGAATACGGTGTGCGTCAAGGGCTTCTCGCAATAGACGTGTTTGCCGGCCTTCAGCGCGGCCATCGCGATCGGCGCATGCGTGTGGTCCGGCGTGACGACGACGACCGCATCGACGTCCTTGCGGCCGACGATCTTGCGAAAGTCGGCGTCGAAGACTGCTTTTGGATACTTCTCACGCACCGGGCCAGCGAGGCGTTCGTCGATGTCGCACAGGGCGACGATGTTCGCGCCGGCGGCGGCGACGTTACTGAGATCGTAGCCGCCCTGGCCCGTGATGCCGACGACGGCGACATTAAGCCTCTCGCTCGGCTGCTGATCCGCGCGCGTCAGCGGCGCAAGGACCGCGGCAGCCGCGGTGGTTTGCAGGAATCGACGCCGAGTCCAGCGAGTCGTCATGATGGTGTCCTCTGTTGCCGCGAGCGGCAATCCCTGGTTCGTTCACTCCATTCCCTGTGCTAGTTCTTCCTCGCCGAGAATGGAATCGAAGGCGCGGCGCATGGTCCAGGCCATCTCGTTGATGTCAACGAGGACGCTGCATTTCTCCAGCGCCGCGCGCAGCACCCCCTTCGCGTCCTCGGCTCCCTTGATCGAGTTGAGCAGCATACGAGCGGTGCAGGCGTAGACCTCGTAACAGCCGCGATGGTCGCCCTTGTTGTACGACGGCGCGCCGATCTGGATGGCCATGCCGATATAGCTGCGCACGACCAGCAGCGGATCGCCCGGATGCCCATTTTCCGATTTCATGATGCACCTCGAATAAACCCGTTCCTACGCAGAGCGTAGGAACGAGAGCTGGAGTCGCGCGACGCAGCGCGTCGTAGAACCCGTTCCCACGCTCTGCGTGGGAACGAGAGCGTTTCGAGAACGTTATTTCGCTGGCTCCGATTCGAGATACGCGAACAGATCGCGAATCTCCTCCTTCGTCAGCATGTCGAGCAGCTTGTCCGGCATCACCGAAACCAGCGAGGCGATCTGCTGCTCGATGTCGCTCTTCTTCAGCGTCACCTTGGTGCCGTCGCTCTGCAACACCGTCACTGTATCGCCCTGCGGCGCGGCCAGGCCGGTGATTTGCTGGCCCTTCGTCGTCACGATCGTCACCGAGCGATACTGATCGCTGATTACCTTCGACGGATAGATAATCGACTCCAGGGTGTCGGTCCGCTTGAAGCGCTTCGACAGCGTCGTCAGGTCCGGGCCGATACCCTCGCCCTCCTTGCCGTACTTGTGACACTTCAGACACTGCCCTTTCTCGAAGACGACCCGGCCCTTCGTCTCGTCGCCCTTCTTGCCCTCGCCTTCCAGGTAAGTCAGCAGTTCGGCGAACTTCCACTTCGACTCGACCGGCTTGTCGCCGACGACGTCCGGCAACGATGGTTCCTTGGGGAACGTCTGGCCGAACCACTTCGACCACGCGGCCAGTTCGCCCTTCCAGTCCTTCTCCTCAGCGCTGAAACGCTTGTCGCCGGCCCAGTGCCGTAACAGTTCGACGACTTGCCAGCGATTGCCCGGATCGAGCCGGCTGCTCGACAGGATCAGCGTGCGATAGGGGATGCCCTGCTCCGGCTTCGGCTTGATCGGCGACCGCTTCAGCGCCTGGATGATCTCGAACAGCGCCTGCTTGTTCTGTGATTCGAGACCGCGAACGACATAGGGCCAGTTCTCTGGCGTCATGCTCCGAGCCAGTCCGAGAGCCGCCATGTCGCGCGAACTCGGATCGCTGTCGAACAGCTTGCGCAGAGCTGCCTGAACCTCCGCGCCTTTTCCTCGTCCGATCGCCGCCACCAGCGCCTGCCTCAACTCAACACCGCGCGCCAGCTTGTTCGGGTCTTTCAGTTTGCCCAGCAACTCGGTCAGGGCCGACATCCCGGGCAGTTGATCGTCCGGCGCCAACCGCAGCATCATGATTGCCGCTTTCGGCATCTCCAGTGCCTTCGCCAGCGCTCGCTCGCGATCTTCCTTCGTGAAGGCGGGATTCAGGTCCTTGAGGATGTTTTCGAGGAACGGCTGGAAACTGTGTCCGCCGGTCCAACCCTTGGTCGAGTCATACCACGCCAGCAGATCCGCCTTCTGCTCCTTCGTCCAGCCGTCGGGGAGCATCCGCAGGCAGTAGAAGTAGTGGATCTGCTGCGCCTTGTCGTCCTTCGCCTTGAGCAGAGCGTCGAGCAGTTTCGTCTGGACCGGCTCGTCGAGAATCTTCTCGCGCTTGAACTGCGTCAACAGGATGGCCAACTCGCGGTTGACGGAAGCGTCCTTGTGCGGGAACATCTCGAGGCAATCGAGCGCGATGCCGCGGACGCTGCCGGGACGCTTGCTCGTGTGGATCATGGCTAACTGAATTGTCCGCAGATGATCGAGGATGTCCTGCACCTTGTCGCCGGGCGCGCCCTCATGGAGACGGTCGAAGATCTGCTCGCCATAATCGGCGGCCTTGTGAATCCGGGTGAGGGCGATGATGCCCTCGCGCAGCAGTTTCTTGCTGTCGGTCTTCCAAAGCCGATCGGCCCACTTCTTCGGATCGATGCGTTGCAGCACCAGCCGGGCGGCCGTGCGGACGAAGATGTCGTCATCGGCCAGCACCGGACCCAGCGCCTCGATAGGCGGCTCGACGCGAGCGCGAACCAGTGCCTCACAGACCCGCCGCCGGACCAGGGCGTCATCGTCGTCCAGCAGTTTGACCAGAACGGGTTTTGCCTCCTGATAGGCGTTGATGCCAATCAGATAGACGGCGGCGGCGCGCAGGTCGGCGTCCTTGTTCGCGGCCAGTTCGAGGAGTTGTTTCGCGTCGGGGGCCTTGCCGTGCATCTGCAACAGCAGCAGGCCGCGCGCGCGAAGTGCGGGGGTTGCCTTGGCGTCGGCGACCGTTTTGGCGATGGCGTCGAGCGTTTTCGGCGTCATCTTCTCCCGGCTCCAGGCCGCCAGCGGTTGCGGCACGTCGGCCGGCTCCGTGGAATCGGCACCCTTGTCCGTGTAACTGATGCGATAGACGCCGCCCTGTGAGCCGCGACCGCCCATCGTGAAGTAGAGCGCGCCATCCGGGCCGACGGCGCAGTCGGTCACATTCAGCGGCGAACCCGTGCAGAACTTCTCCACCCTGGCCTTGTAAGTTGCTCCCTTTCGCTCCATGTGAACGGAGTAGATGATACCCAGCGACCAGTCGGCCATGAAGAACGCGCCGCGATATTTCGCCGGATAGGCGAAGTGATCGTAGAACTCGAGGCCGACGGGAGAACCGCGCCCGGTCTCATACAGCGGCGGCAGGCTGTCGAGATAGTAGTTGGGCGTATTGGCCGCTCCCGTGCGCCAGACGAAGTCAGAACCCGGCGTGCAGTGACAGACGCGCACGGCCCGATACCACGGCAGCGCCTCGTCCCATTCCATGTCGCTGTCGAAGGTGAACAGTTCACCGCTTGGCGAGAAAGCGGCGTCGAAGTGATTGCGATAGCCGGCCGAGAACAGGGACACGTTTTTGCCCTCGTGATCCAGCCGCCAGATGGTGCCGCCAGGCGCGAGGATGTTGGCCGCATGGCCGTTCGCGTCGTTCAGCCGAGGCAGCAGGACATCCTCGGTCGTGTTCGGCTTGCCCTGGTCCGGCCCCATGTTACCCTTCGGCCAGCGCGTCAGCGGCGAGTTGTCGGCCAACTTGTCCGGTTGCGCGTGGGAGTGATTGCCGATGACGAGATAGAGCCAGCCGTCGGGACCGTGGATGACGGCGTGTGGGCCATGCTCGCCCATGCCGCCCTGGTACTTGTGCAGGATCTCGACCTTGTCGATCTTGTCGTTACCATTGTCCTTGCAGCGATAGAGGCCCGTTCCCTTCGGCCCCTCGCCGACCAGCAGCAGCGCGTCGCCGACCCAGCACATGCCTTGACAGTTCTTGACCTGGGTGCAATACGGCACGACTTTCTGATAGACACCGTCCTTGAGGTCCGTGCAAAGGAGTGTCGGCCCGCCTTCCTGCGAGAGCAGCAATCGGCCCTTGTTGTCGAAAGTCATGTTGACGAGCGAGAACGGCCCGCGATCGTCCGGCTTCTTGACGACCTGCTCGACCTTGAACCCGGGCGGCACGACGAAACGCCGCGCTCCCTGCTCGGGCGCGGCTCTGCCGCCGGGTTGGCGTTGCGCCGCGAGGGTAAGGGTCACAATCCCGAGAATCAGGGTCCCGATGCCCATCAGCCAGCCACGTCGCATGATATTCATTCCTTATGTCTGGAAGCAGATTTCAGGCGGGTGAACGTATTGAACCGCGCCGGGGTGAAGAAGACAAGAAACAAGCCGCCCAAGTCCAGGCGAGCGGGGGCCGTCGTGGGGGCGGGGAAACGGCGGGGGGGGGGGGGGCGGGGCCCACGGGGGGGGGGAAACGGGGGCCCGGCGGGGCCCCCGCCCCCCCAAAACACCGGC
>JBBSDR010000253.1:0-7645 GCA_038240465.1 Gemmatales bacterium | reverse complement strand
GTCAGCTCAAGTGATCATTAGAGAATAATTCTGTCGGTTTCAGCGTGAACGGATACCATCCGCAGTAACTGGTCCCAGCGCACCCGCGCCTGTGTTCCCAGTGGTTCCAGATGCGCCAGCGCCTGCCGCAGCGTCGCCAGGAACTCATCCGTTGGCGCCTCTCCCGCCCGCGCCACCGCCAGCACCTGCCAGAAGGCGTCGTCGCTTTTGAGCAACTGCTCGGTCGGGTGTTCCGGCAGATCCCACAACGGCATTGCCCAGCGCGGCAACCAAGCCTGCAACTCTTGCGGCACGTCGAACAGGTCGGCAAGTGATCGGCTCGTGTCCCACGGCTCCTGCCCGGTGTGCAGCACGATCGGCAGGATCGGCGTCAGTCGCAACGGAACGCCGCGCCGGTGACCGTCTTCCCAGGTCTTCCACTCTTGCTCCCAGAAGAAGACCGCATACACGAGCATGCGCAGTGGCATGGCCTGGTCAGTATCACTCTGGTGCTCGACAAGGATGCACACCAGAATCTCGCGCTGTCCGGCGGCGTCGAGGTAAGGCAGACGGACCAGGACATCGCGCTCGCGGCTGCGCCAGTCGTCGAGGAAATACGGTTTGCCGACGACCTGCAGCCGGCTGTAGTCGAGGTGGTCGGCGATGTCCGGGGCAACCTCGCGGACCAAGGCTCGCAGGTTGTCCGGCTGCAGCAGGGCGTCGCGCATCATCTTGTCGGGAAGGTTGCGCGGCAGATCGTTCGGCGAGCGGGCCATGCGCTGCTCCTGAGAGTCCGGGCGCTATTCTGAAGTCCGGCCGTGTGGTCTGTCTGTTTCCGGGTACGCCACCGAACCTGGCGTACCCGGTTCGAGACAACGCGATGACTCGACGCGAGCGAGGCCCATCACTTATCGGTCAGTTCCTTCACCTCAATGCTCTTGATCTTGACGATGCTGCCGTCGTTGTGCTGCTGGAAGGCGACGTGGCCCTTCTTGTATGTGTTCTTCTCGTCCACGAAATCGACCGTCGTCTTGCCGTTCACCTTGATGACGATGTGGTTCCCCTTGGCGATCACTTCATAGTCGAACCATTCGTCCGGCTTGACGAGGATTTCCTTGACCGCCTTGAAGTTGTACAGGCTGCCGGTCTTGACCGGGTCCTGATGCGTACTGTTGATCTGCGCCTCGTAGCCCTTGGGCCAGGCCGGGCCGAACGCGACGCGGAAATACAGACCGCTGTTGCCCTTGTCGTTGATCAGCACCCGCGCCTTGAGATGGAGGTCGGTGAAATCGCCGCGGTCGGTGAACAGATGGCTGCGATCGCCACTGCCGACGATGCAACCGTCCTCGACTTTCCACTGGTCCTTCTCCCCGGGAAAGACTTTCCAGCCCTTGAGCGTCTTGCCGTCGAACAGCGGCTTGAAGCCGTCCTTCGTGTCATCGGCCAGCGCCGGCAGGGCCAGAAATACGGCGAACACGAAGCCAAGCTGATGCCTCATCGATGCGTCTCCTTGTGCGAGTGAACGGGACGCGATGTCCCTCTCCGCCTTGTTCTATCAGCGCGGCAGACGAAGGATATAGATCGTGCCGTTGTTGTTGCCCACGAGCAGATGGCGATCGTCGGCGAATTGAAGCGACATTGCCGGGCCTGCCGGCTGGTCCCACTCGTCCAGCTTGTTGTCGCCCCGAATCGTTGTGTCCCACAACACGATGTGTCCCTTCGCGTCCGCGGTCACCAGTCTTTTCCCGTCTGGAGACAGGGCCAGGCACTGGATCGGACTGCGATGCAGGCGGAAATAAGGCGGCGGACTCTTGCCCTCGACGTAGGGCAACTCGAGTTCGCCGACATCGGCGTTCGGTGTGCCGTAATAGAGCTTCTTGCCGTCCGCACTGATTGCCGCGATGTTCATCGGACTGGGCCAGGTCGCCACCTGGACCTTCTGCTCCAGGTCCCACACTGCGACAGCGCCGGAACTCCCCTTGCACAGCCAGGTCTTGCCATCGGGGAAGGGAACGATCCACAGGACCGCGCCGTCAGGGAAGATCTTGTGCCGGGCCTCTTCCTTCTCTTTCTCCACATCCCAAACCAGGGCGAATCCGCCAGGGACGTCGAACACGGCCTGACGGTCGTCGAGGAACCGGAGCAGGTTTCCAGAAAAGCCAGGGGTCTTGAGGGTGCGGATAGGACGCCCGCTGGCCAGGTCCCAGAGAGTAATCTGCAGCGGCGGGGCAGCGGGAGCGGTCAGGACATAGCGCCTGGAGGGAGAAACGCTGTAGAGACCGGATCCCTTGGTCTCCTCGAACAATCGATCCGTCTTCTTCTCCAGGTCCCAGCGGCGCAGGCCGTCCGTACCTCCGGAAAACAGGACGCGGTTGTCATCGTGCAGGCTCAGAAACGTCACCGGCCGCGTGTGGCCGCGTGTCGGCATCAATTCCCTGTCCTCAATGGTGTCCCAGACACGCAGCGTGTCGTCGCACGGAACGAGCGCGCGGCGGTTGTCGGGCATGAAGACGGCCGCGGCCGTAACGGGCAACTTCGCCGGCCGGATGTTGCGTCCCGAAGAGGATTCCCAGAGAGTGAGCGCGGGTGAGTGGTTGGAGTAGGCGAGAAAATGCCGGCCATCCGGACTGAAATGGAAGCGGCTACCGTCCAGGCCCTGGCTCGGTTCGGTGCGATCCACCTGGCCCTGGTCATTCCACCAGCGGAACCCTTTGACCGCATCAAGCGTGAGAATAAATTTGGCATCCGGGTGGAAGGCGAGGGCCACAACCGGTGCTCCGCCCGGGGTAAGCGTGCGAACCGTGTCGCCCGACTCCACGTCCCAGACTATCGGCTCGCAGTCGATGTACTTGGTCTCCTCGACCGCACCGGCTCCGCTGACCGCTTGCACGCCATCAGGAGAAAAGGCGACGCAGCGAACCGGCGTCTTGTGTTTCTTGAAGCTGTACAGGTGCGTCCGGGTACCCGCGTTCCACACCCCCACGGTCGTATCGTCGCTGGCCGACAGAAGCGTGTCATCGCGGGGCGAGAAGGCAACCTGCGTGATGGCCGCCTTGTGGGCGTCGCGAAGAGGCGCGAGTTCCTTGCCTGCCTCAATGTCATAAAGCCGGATGAAGCCGGCGCTCGTTCCCGCGGCGAGGTACTTGCCGTCGTGAGAAAACGCCAGGCTCGCAACGGTCTCGCGCAGGTCGAACCGCATCTGTTCGACGAGCGTTTCCGGATCGGTAAGGCGAATGAACCCATCCGGGGCGACGGTGGCGGCCAGTTTGCCCTGTGGGTGAAGAGCCAGGGTCGTGATCCGCAGTCCCTCGTGACGCAGGCGATGTTCTCCCAGCACGCCGACGAGATACTTCGGCTGTCCCTTGATGCGATTGGCAGCCGGAATGTCCGCAGCCTCGAAGGCATCGAATCCGGTCTTGGGCGGCTCCGGCTTCTTGCCGGACCGCAGCAGCAGAATGAGCAAGACGAGCAACAGCACTCCGCCGCCCGCGCCGGCAAATACCCAGCGCCGGCGCTCGGGCCGATCGGGCAGTTTGAGCTTTCTGAGGAGGAAACTGGCCCACGAAGGAGACGACTCGCTCGACCCCGGAGGCAGCGTCTCGCCGCTCGCATCGGCTGCGACTCCCGCCAGCGGTACAGCCATCGGCGCCGACGCGGTCAGCCCCTGGGCCTTGTCTCGCGACAGGGCAATGGCGACGGGTGGGTTTGCCGTGAAGGGAATGGCCAGGGGGACCGAGGCGGTGATGCCGGCCACGGCAATGGCGACAGGAGCGTGTTTGCCGCAGTGCGGTTCCAGGGCGCGGGCGGCGTCGGCGGCGGTCTGGTAGCGCTCGTCCGGCTTCTTCGCCATCATCCGCGCCACCACCTCGGCCAGGCCGGCGGACACCTCGGGCCGATGCGACTGGATCGGCGGCGGTTCCTCTCGCTGATGTTTCATCAGCTTTTGCACCAGCGTGCCGCCAGGGAACGGCACCTTCCCCGAAAGCAGGAAGTAGAGCGTGCAGCCCAGACTGTAGACATCCGCGCGGGCATCGACCGTATGCGACTCCTGGGCCTGCTCCGGAGCGATGTAGTCCGGCGTGCCCATGACGGCACCTTCTTGCGTCAACTCGCCAGAGGCCTGTTCGCCGGCGAGCGAGAGCCGGGCCAGCCCCAGGTCGAGGACCTTGACCACTCCCTGCGCGAGGAGCAGATTGCCGGGCTTGATATCGCGATGGACCAGGCCGCGGTCGTGAGCATGCTGCAAGCCCAGCGCCGCTTGCCGGACAACATCGCACGCCTCGGCGACAGGCAGCGGGCCGCGTTTCTTCACTTCCTTCGCCAGGTCGCCGCCCGCGACGTATTCCATGACGAGGAAGTGAACGTCGCCGATGTGGTCCGCGTGATAGGCCACGACGACATTGGGGTGCTGCACCGCAGCGGCGGCCTGGATCTCCCGATAGAAACGCTGCACGACGGCCGGGTTGGCGAGGCGATCCTTGCGGATCAGCTTGATGGCCACGATCCGCTTCATGAACAGGTTGCGCGCCTTGTAGACCGCGCCCATGCCGCCCTCGCCGATGCGTTCGAGGAGGACGTAAGGCCCAAGGGTCAACTCCCGGCCCTTGCCCTGGAGCAGTTGATTGACCTGGAAAGGCGTCAGCCAGTCGCGCTGGAGCAGTTCGCGCGCCAGTTCTTTCGGCTCGCTGAACTGGCAGCGCAATTCGATCAGTTCGGTTTGCTGCTGCGGTTCGAGCAGCTGCAATTCGGAAAGGGACTCTTCCAGCTCGATGACCGTGGCAATCATCCGCGGTGGAGCTGGACGCGGCCGGGCGGGGACGGTTGCGTCTTCAGTCTGATCGTCGTGTGGTTGTGTCATGCAATGGGACCTGCCGCTTGCGGCCTGGCGAATAAGAGCGCGACGCCGCAAGCGGCGCGAAGGATTACTAGTTCTTCTTCTTGAAATCCGGGAGCGTGCTGGCCATCGGTGCGACTTCCTTGAGATTATGCGTCAGCTTCGCCTCGGCATTGCCCAGGCTCCAGTTGATGGCGCCGAGCAGCAGATTCTGGAAGATGTCGTTCTGCCAGACGTCGTCGCGATGGCCCATCGAAGTATAGAAGACGCGGCCCTTCTTGTGCATCCGCGCCCACGTTGCCGGGAAGTTCGGCCGATCGTAGTCGAGGTTCACCATTCCCTTCGTATCCTGGACGAGGATGACATGCAGGTCATCGGCGAAGTTTTTTAGGGAATACCACTCCTCCGTCACGTTGAAGTCCTTCACGCCGACGGCGCCAGGGAAGCTGTCATCGACGACGCGCATCCAGCCCTTCTGCTGGGCGCCGTGGCGAATGAACTCGCCGCCGAGCATCGCGATGTACGGATCGATGTCTTCCGCCTTCTGATTCAGCTCGCGCGGTCCCTTGCTGTGAAAGGTGTCGCTGGCGCAGTGACAGCCGACGAAACCCTTGCCGCCGGCAATGGCGTCGAGGAGGGCCTTCTTGCCGTCGGCGGTCATCGGCGGCGAATTGTCCTTGCAGTTGTCGCTGAGCAGGTTGCCCTGGGTCTCGAAGACGAAACCATCGAACTCCGCGAAATCCTTCGACAGGAAGACCCGGCCATCCTTCTCGCAGACGACGTCGAAACCATTCTTCTTGCCGAGAGCGGTGACGATTTTCTCGGCCAGCGACAGTTCGTTCTTCTTTTTTCGTTCGACGACGGAATGCTGATAGCCTTCCGAGCGCGTGTACATGAGGACCTTCCGGGGCTTCTTGTCCTCGGCGGTCCAGGCGAGCGGAAAAGGCAGTGTTCCCAGGGCCAGCGCGGCCCCGCCGGTGCGCTTGAGCAGGTCTCGACGGTTCATCGTTTCTCTCCTCGCGGCGAGTGAGTCGGGTGAGGTTGGTGAGACTTTCAGTCTAAAGGGGCCGACGCTCTCAGGCAACAGCCGAAGTCGATGTGAGAAAAACGTGTGAACGGAAGCCGGTTTCGAGTTAAAGTGTTGGAAGATTGTTTTCTGGACGCGATCCATGAGGACAGACGTGTGAGCAGGGACAACGACGCTCCGGACCTGGGCTACTGGTTGCAGTGTTTGCGCGTGGCTGACCCACAGCAGCGAGCTCAGGCAGCCGTGGTCCTCGGTCTGCTCGGGGATCAGGCGCAGGCAGCCGTCCCCGCGCTCGTCGAGGCAATCAAGGACGACGATCAGCAGGTGCGCCGCATTATCGTCGCCGCCCTGGGCGAGATCGGTCCAGCAGCGCGGACTGCCGTTCCGGCCCTGGTCGCCTGTTTGCGCGATCGTCACCCCCTGGTTCGCCGTCGCGCTGCCATCTGTCTTGCGGAACTCGGCACCGCCTCTCGCAGCGCTGTCCCGGCCCTCATTGAGGCGCTCGGCGATGTCAACCTGCTCGTCCGCCGCTGGGTTGTCTTTGCCCTTGGAGAGATTGGTCCCAAGGCCCTCCCGGCTGTCCCCATGCTGCTGGAGAGGATGCGCGAACCCGACATGCTCAATCGCATCCTGGCCCGCGTCGCCCTGTGCAAGGTGGGACCCGATATTGTGCCGGAACTGCTGCCGCGTTTGCAGGACGAAGATCCGCAACTGCGTCGTCAGGTAGCGGTCTTGCTGGGCAAGTGTGCCGGTGACGTCCCGGCTCGTCTGCTCGCTCTCCAGGCCGCCTGTCACGATGCCGACGCCGAAGTGCGTCAAGCCGCGCGCACGGCCGTCGAACGTCTGCGTGCTATGTGATCGCCGGCGCGGCAAAGCGAGCGATCGCCCGATTGACCGCGTCGGCCTCATCGATCTGAAGCCAGTGGCTGGCTTGCGGAAAGCGCATCACCTCCAGCGCCGGCACCCACTTCTCCAGTCCCGCGAGCAATCCCGTCTCGAGATAGCGATCGCGTTCTCCCCACAGCACCAGCGCCGGCATCGAGAGGGGCGGGAAGTTGCCTCGATTGATGGACCGGCTGCGCATCATGGCCCGATACCAGTTGATCGCCGATGTCAAGGCGCGAGGACGGGACAGGGCATGGCGATAGAACTCGAGGTCTTGCTTGCCGACGCGCGGCTGCGTCCCGCCGGGGTCGTCGCGCAAAGAACGGCACAGCAACTCGAAACGATGCCAGCGGCAGGCCAGTTCCGGCAAGAGCGGCAACTGGAAGAAGAAAATGTACCACGATTTCAGGAGCTGCGCGAGATTGCGCCGCTCCCTCGCGAATGCCGCCGGATGGGGAGCATTGAGGATGACGAGACGTTCGACGCACTCGGGCCGCGTCATGGCCAGATGCCAGGCGACAATGCCGCCCCAGTCGTGGCCGACGACGATAGCGCGCTCCCTACCCGCGTGGCGAATCAGCTCGACAATGTCGCCGGCCAGCGAATCGATCCGGTAGCTGGCGATGCCCGCCGGCTTGTCGGAGAGGTTGTAGCCGCGCTGATCCGGAGCGATGACGTGGAAGCCCGCCCCGGCGAGGAACGGAATCTGCAGCCGCCACGAGTACCAGAATTCGGGAAAGCCGTGCAGCAGTACGACGAGCGGCCCTGTTCCCGCCTCGACGTAGTGGAGGCGAACGCCGTTGACGACGGCGTTCCGATGTGTCCAGGGGCCGGGCAAATCCTCGGCGCTCGTCAGCTGTGTGTTCATGTGCGTGGAATTCGTCCCTCCTCGCCCTCCTCGTTCCCACGCTCTGCGTGGG
>JBBSDR010000252.1:0-7647 GCA_038240465.1 Gemmatales bacterium | reverse complement strand
GCGGCGCCGGCCCATCGTGTGTTCCCGGACCTGGAAACAGCCGCGAGCCGGATTCGCCAGGTGACGCCCGCGCTCGATGCGGCACTGGCGCTGAAACTGGCCGAACGCATCACCGAACCATGCGAAGGGGGAGTGCGCTGGCGCTGGGACGTGCGCCTCCGCACCCGCACCGGCATCACCCTGCCCGTCATCGATGCGGCGCGTTATCTCGGCATGCTGCGGCGGATCACGGCCCCGGTGCAACTCATTTTCGGCGATGCGGGCGGACAGGACGAGACGCTCGAACGGCTGCGCCAGACCTGGCCCGACGCGATGGTGACGGTCTTGCACGGTGGACACAACCTTCACGTCGAGGCGCCGGCCGAGCTGGCGCGGATTATCGCCGGGGCGGCGCGACCCGAGCCGGTGACAACATGAAAGCCCTGCTGCTGATCGTGCAGGCGCCTCTCGCTCTGCTGTCGTTCCTGCTCTTCAAAGTCGTTCAGTGGCTGATGCGGCGGCTCGCCAATCTCCACTATCGCCGCCGCAAGGAACAGGCGTTTCGCTGGCATCCCCTGTCGGTCGAGACGCTCAAGAACCCCCTCGCGTTGCCTCTGCTCATGACCAGCGCTCCGCGCTGGAACCCGCACGCCATCATTGCCACCCTCGGCCCTCTGCCGGTCCAGGAGGGCCTCACCATTGACGTCGCGGCGGCCCGGCAATCTGCCGCATCGTGGTCGATCGTCGTCTACACTTTTCCCGGCTTCCGGACCATCACCAGTATTGATTCACTCGTTTGTCCGTCTGACGTATCGAGCCAAACGCTGACATTGAAACCGGGTCGATACTGGATCGGCCTGCGCTACTATCGCTGGACCGAGGCCGTCACTCTGCCGGGGATGCAAGTCGATGGCCGGCCCGCGGTCGAGCCGATGCCGCTGCCGGCGGACGTCAACGCCTTCTATCAAGAACTGTCGCGGAGTTCGTGGTGGTACTTCGCGCTCCACTATCACGCCTGGCTGGTGCTGCGTTGGAAGGCATGGCTGCCACGCCGATTCGTCGAGCGCGTCTTCTTGCCGGTGGGCAATCCGGGGACTCAGTTCGATTACGGTGTGTTGGAGAAGGGAGAACGGCTGCGGATCGAACTGAGCGACGATGTGCCGTGCGATGCGGACGTCTATCTGACGATCTACAGCAGGGCGAGTTTTCCGGTGGCGTGGGAGCGAGTGACGCAAGGTTGTCTTGAGAGTGCGACCGTCGAGAAGCCGCGAATGTATTTGATCCGCGTTCACCCGCGCGTCAAGGGAGAGGGGAAGAGATTTCATCGCGCCTCGAAGGGATGAACCCCGACAAGCGCCCTTCCTGTTTTGCGATTCGCACTCGCGAGAAAGGCAAAGCAACGGTTACGAAATACGTTCCCTCTTTCTTGCCGCTTGCGGCTTGGCGAGCCGCCCGCCAAGCCGCAAGCGGCCACTCAATCGACAAAGGGGTCCGCTCCCAGGTCCTTGAGGACCTCCTGGCGCCGCTTCTCGTACACCATCAAATCGACGCGATTGCGATAGTGCCGCTTCTCCAGCTTCCTCTGGCCCTTGACGAAACAGCGATGATAGCCCTGCCAGTTGCGGTTGCCGCCCTTCTGGCCCACGCGCTCCAGGTAGTCCTCCCAGCTCTCGCCCAATCCCTCCAGCAGTTCGTCTTCCAGCGACACGAAGAACTGGCAACTGCCCGGATCGCCCTGACGTCCAGCCCGTCCCAGCAACTGGCGGTCGATTCGCAATGCCTCGTGCCGCTCCGTTCCCAGGACGTGCAGTCCACCCGCCGCCAGCACCTCCGGCGGCGGCTTGATGTCGGTGCCGCGGCCGGCCATGTTGGTCGCGATCGTCACCTTGCCCTTCTCGCCGGCATGCGAGATGATCTTCGCCTCCTGCTCGTGAAAGCGGGCGTTCAACACCTGATGCTCGACTCCAGCAGCATTCAGTTTCGCGCTCAGCAACTCTGACTTCTCCACCGAGCGCGTGCCGATCAGCACCGGCCGGCCCAGGGACTGCAAGCGCTTCACCTCGACGACGACCGCGTTGAACTTGGCTTCTTCGGTCGGAAAGACGCGGTCCGGCCATTGCTCGCGGATGATCGGACGATTCGTCGGCACACACACGACCCAGATTTTGTAGACCCGGCGAATCTCCCACCAGTTCTGCGCCGCCGTGCCGGTCATGCCCGACAGTTTCTTGTACAGCCGAAAGTAGCTCTGGAAGGTGATCTGGGCCGCATGATCGCTGGCCATCGTGATCGGCACCCCCTCCTTGGCCTCGACCGCCTGGTGCAGACCGTCGCGCCAGTGGCGGTCCGGCATCCGCCGGCCCGTCGATTCGTCGATGATGATGATCTTGCCCTTCTCGATCATGTAGTGCTGATCGAGGCGAAATTTATAGTGCGACTGCAAGGCCCGCTCGACGTGCTCCTCGAGCTTGTCCATCGCGTGCGACTTGGGACCCATCGGCGGATTGGACCAGCGCATCAGGTAGCGGCCGGCCGAGGTCAACTCAAGCTTCTGCTTCTTGACGTCGAGAGTGAAGTGTTCCTGCTGCTTCATCTGGCGGACGAGGCGGTCGGCCCAGCGGTAGACGACCTGCTCCTCGGGCGTGGCCATCCGGGTCGGATTGCTGATGATGAGCGGCGTCCGGGCCTCGTCGATGAAGATGTTGTCGGCCTCATCGACGAGAGCGAAGTGATGTTCCTCGGGCTGGACGAGCTGATCGCGCGGGCCGCCGCCGCCCGTCTTCAGCCAGGCATCCCAGAAGGGCGACTCCTGACCGCGATTGCCGGCCACCTTGAGCCGATCGCGCAGGAAGTCGAAGCCGAACTCCGAGGCCGTGCCGTAAGTGATATCGCTCTTGTAAGCCTTGGCGCGGTCCTGTTCGCCCATCTGCATCTGCAGGACGCCGTAGGTCAGACCCAGCGCGTTGTAGATCGGCCCCATCAGTTCCTCGGCGTCGCGTCGCGCCAGGTAATCGTTGACCGTGGCGACATGAACGCCCTTGCCCTGAAGCGCATTGAGGAAGACGGGGAAGCCGGCACAGAGCGTCTTGCCCTCGCCGGTGGCCAACTCGGCCAGGGCGCCCTGGTGCATGATGACGCCGGCCGCCAACTGGACATCGTGTGGCCGGAGCTTCATGAGGCGCTGGGCCACGACGCTGACCAGGCCGAACGCCTCCGGCAGCAGCCGGTCGAGTTTCTCGCCGCCGCGCGCCCGGCCACGCAAATGCAGGCCGCACTCCTTCAACTCGGACTCGGTGAGCAGCTGATATTTCTTTTCCCAGGAGCGGATGCGCGGCACCATCAGGGCCCCTCGCGCCAGCCGCATTTCCCAGGGCCAGCCGGTCCACGCTCGAATGTGGTTGAGCCAGCGCGGTCCAAGCCGGCCCTTGACGGCGTAGCGATCCGAAATGGAAGTTCGCTCGACCGTGCTGACTGCTTCAGGAGAGGCAATGCTCATGATGCTGTGTTCCTACCAGTCCCAGCGCCGGGTTCAGAGGACAAGCACCCCGCGCTTGCGCCCGGGGCTGGCTTTCACCATAGCACAGCAGCGCGCATGAAAAAAGTCATCCGGTTTGCTGAACCACCTCTCCCATGGTCAGCAACACCGGATGACTCTCACTCGCTTGCCCCATCGGAGCAAGTTTTCAACCCGTCCCCGACTTGAGCCGAGGAACACTTTTCCTTTAACGCAACTGATGGGCCAATCTCCAAACAGGCTTATCCCGTCCTGATTACACAGCATCTAAGCCTTTTGATTTCATTGATTTGCGTCAAATCAATTTTTCTCACACTTCGGCTCATCCAGTTGACTGGCTCTCCTGGATGCCCATTAACAAGGCGAAGTCTGCTTGTGAAGCGGGCGAGAGCGCAGCTTGAAGAGAACAGTCAAGCCGGGGAGACGCTTCAACCGAAGATGAAGAGACGGGATCGCTTTCCGGAATCGCCGGGTTTGCTAGAATTCTCCAGAGCATCTCGATTTTTCAGTCCAGCTCTCGACGTGAGGAATTCATGGCCACCGACATCAGGTTGAAGGAAGGGTTGACTGAAATCACCGATGCCATCGTGGACACCTACACCGAGTGCAGCCGGACGAGCCATCTCGGCCACAAACCGCTTCCCAGCCGGGAGTCCGTCGCCGACATCCTCACCGACCTGATGGACGTTCTGTTCCCCGGCTACTGGCGGCGGCAAAACCTCCACATCGGCAACGTCGTCTATCACGTCGGCGATCTCATCGATCGGCTGCACGACAAGCTGATCGTTCAGGTCGCGCGCGCGCTGCGTCACGAACAATTCTGCACCGGCGAATGCGACGCGCAGACCTTCGACCTGGAGGCGATGGCCCAGCAGAAGACGATCGAACTGCTCCGCAAGCTGTCCGACATTCGGCTGATCCTGGAGCAGGACGTCGAGGCGGCCTTCGAGGGCGATCCGGCCGCCAAGAGCTATCACGAGATCATCTTCTGCTATCCCGGTCTCGAAGCGGTGACCATCTATCGCATCGCCCACGAACTGCTGCTGCTGGGAGTGCCATTGATTCCGCGCATGATGACGGAATTGGCCCATTCCAAGACGGGTATCGACATCCATCCCGGCGCCCGCATCGGCCCGGGGTTCTTCATCGACCACGGGACCGGCGTGGTCATCGGCGAGACCTGCGACATCGGCCGGGGCGTCAAACTGTACCAGGGCGTGACACTCGGCGCGCTGTCGTTTCCGCGCGACGCGGCCGGCAACATCATTCGCGGCATGAAACGGCATCCGACGCTGGAGGATGACGTCGTCGTCTATGCCAACGCGACCGTTCTCGGCGGCGACACGGTGGTCGGGCATCATGCGGTGATCGGTTCGAGCGTCTGGCTGACGCACAGCGTCGCGGCGAACACGGCCGTGACCATCGAGAAGCCATCGCTGCGGATCAAGAGTCCCGGCGTCAAGGACTTCTCGCTCGACTTCCAGATTTGAGGGATGCGCACGACAGGGCCGCTTGTGGCTTTGCGTCCTCCTGCAAAGCCACAAGCGGCCCTGTCATGCGCATTCGGTCTCGACTCAGCGCGACGCGACGGCGTCGCCGGTGGCGAGATTGACAGTGGTTTCCTGGCCGCCCGTGATGGTCACCTGGCGCACGATCGGCTGCTGATTGATCGTGGCCTTGAAGGTGATCGTCCGGCTCTCACCCGCCTGGAGCGTGTTCGCGACGTAGATGTGCCGATCCGAGGCGGTCGGAACGGTGTAGTCGTCGATGACGAGTTGAGCCGCGCTGGGCAGAACGACCGTGACCGTCGCCGGCGAACCGGGCTGGCTGAACTGAGCGTGCGGCATCATCATCGCGCCGCCGGCGGGAGCGCCGCCGGTGCAGCCGTGGATAGCGGGATGGCCGCCGGTGCAGCCGTGGATGACGGGCGCGACATGGCCGCCCGTGCAGCCGTGGATGACCTCACTGTGGCAACCACCCGTGCAGCCGTAGATGACCGTGCCGTGGCAGCTGCCCTGGCAACCATGGCTCTTGTGATGCTTCTCGCGGTGGTGTCCACCGTGGCAGCTGCTGGAGCAGCCGCTATAGACGACCCCGGAGCAGCTCCCGGAGCAGCCATGACAGCCGCGCTTGCCGAAATCCGGCGATTCGGCGCTTGTGCTCAGCGCCATCAGAACAACAACTCCGTACATAGCGTCACCCTCCTGAAGTCCCGAAACTGGTCAGATGGTAGAATCGATCAGACGGGGTGAATAGTAAAAAGAGTTAAGCTCCGAGTCAACGGAAAAATGGGAGGTTTGCGCGAAATAGGATTAACTTGCCGTTTGCGACAACTCGGAAAGGCACGAAAGCTGCAAACGGCAAGGGCTTTCACAAGCGCTCGTAGATGGTCGCGATGCCCTGTCCCGCACCGATGCACATTGTCGCCAAACCGTAGCGCACCTTGCGATCCTGCATCGCGTGCAGCAGCGTGGTGGTGATCCTCGCGCCGCTCGCTCCGAGTGGATGACCGATGGCGATGGCTCCGCCGCGGACGTTGACCTTCTCGGGATCGAATTTGAGGAGCTTGAGCACCGCCAGCGCCTGGGCCGCGAAGGCCTCGTTCAACTCGACCAGGTCGATGTCCTCCAGTTTCAGCCCCGCGCGCTGCAGTGCCTTGTGCGTCGCCGGCACCGGGCCGATGCCCATCACCGAGGGATCGACACCCGCCACGGCCATCGCCCGGATGCGCGCCATCGGCTTCAATCCCAACTCCTTGGCCCGGTCCTCCGACATGACCAGCACGGCGGCGGCGCCGACATTGAGCGGACTGGCGTTGCCGGCCGTGACGGTGCCGCCCTCCGGCATGAATGCGGCCCGGAGCGTGCCGAGCGCTTCCACGGTGGTATCGCGGCGAATACACTGGTCCTCGGTGATGAGCTTCTTGCGGCCGTCCTCCTCGCGGCCCCAGGTCGGCACGATCTCGTTCTTGAATTCTCCGGCATCGGTGGCGCGGGCCGCCTTCTGATGGCTGCGGAAGGCGAACTCATCCTGCTCGCGGCGGCTGATCTTGAAGCGGATGGCGAGGTTCTCGGCGGTCAGGCCCATGTTCATCGTCGCGGGACTGTGGCGATAGTGCAGCCGGGGACTGGGATCGAAGCCGGACTCCATCGGAATGTGGTGCATGTGTTCGACGCCGCCGGCGATCTGGATGTCCTCGCACTCGGCCGCGATACTCTGGGCCGCCTGGTTGATCGCCTGCAAACTGGAGCCGCACAGCCGATTGACCGTGGCCGCTCCCGTCTCGATCGGCAGACCGGCGATCAGCGCGGACATCCGGCCGACGTTGTAGCCCTGCTCGGCCTGCTGCTTGACGCAACCCCAGTGAACGTCCTCGACGAGGGCGGCGGGAATGCCGGCGCGCTCCAGAAGGGCAGACATCAGATCGGCGGACAGGTCATCCGCGCGCACGTCGCGGAAGATGCCCTTGTCCGCATGCGCTCGTCCGACAGGAGTTCGGACGGCATCGACGACAACCGCGTGACGCATGGTAAATCCCTTTCAGAAGCTCGTGGAGCGTGAGTACAAGCCCGGAGCGCAAGCGATGGGTTTCTTCTCGCTCCACGCTCCACGAGTTTTTTGCCGTGACAGCAAAACATGAGCTAAGGTTGAGACAGCAGCACCCACCGGAACAGGCTGCGGCGTCCCGGCTACCCCTAAACCGGCCGGAGCGCCCCGCCAGGAATCAGCGAACTCCGTCATGACCATTGATTCCGTCAGCACACTGGTCGAGACTCTCCGTTACGAACGGGTCTTGGATGCCGAGCAGCTCGCGCAGCTCACCGAGGAGGTGCTGGCAGGCTTCGACTCGCCCCAGGCCCTGGCTCGCTACCTGGTCCAGGCCAACTGGCTGACGGTCTACCAGGCGAAGCACCTCTGGGAAGGCCATTCCACCCGGCTGGTCGTCGGTCCTTATTGTATCGTCGATCGCCTGGGCGAAGGAGGGGTCAGCGAGGTCTACAAGGGCTGGGACAGCCGCAAGAGCCGCTTTGTCGCTCTCAAGGTGATGCGGCAAGACCTTGCTTCCAACGCCGACGCCGTGCGTCAGTTCGAGCGCGAACTGCAAGCCGTCACGCGCCTCAACCATCCCAACATCATCAAAACGTTCGACGCCG
>JBBSDR010000251.1:0-7672 GCA_038240465.1 Gemmatales bacterium | reverse complement strand
TTGAACCTGCCGCTCGCCTTCCTTCTCGTCCGGTTAAGGGACTGACCAAGTATCTCAAGGCACGGCTGCTGGTGACGGCGGCCACTCGGCGCGGGAATCGTCGCGCAAGGAACTCTCAACAGGATGCTCGCGGGAACCTGTCCCGGGGGACTTTTTCATTGACCTCTCGGGTGATGCGATTTAGAAGTAGGACAAGATTCCAGATCACAAAGGGAGGTTCGCATCATGTTTCGCATCATCGGACTGTGCCTGGCCGTCGCACTGACGACAACCGTACGGGCGGACGATTTCAAGGTCGAGGACGGCTACAAGTCGCTGTTCAACGGCAAGGACCTCAGCGGCTGGAAGTATCCGGGCAAGAACGGCAAACCGCTCGACGGCAAGACCGAGACGCCCGATCAGCGCATCGAGGTCAAGGACGGTGTCATCCTCGTCAACGAGAAGGACTCGGCCGGCAAGGGGGGCATCAAGGACCTGTACACTGTCGAGGATTTCGGCAAGGACTTCCACCTCAAGCTCGAGTTCCGGGCGAGCCTCAAGTCCGACAGCGGCGTCTATCTGCGCGGGCCACAACTTCAAGTGCGCGACTTCATCCGGCGCGGCGAGCAGAAGCAGTTGACCGGCGTCTTCAAGAACGACGACTGGAACGAACTCGACATCACGGTCAAGGGCAAGGAGGCGACCTGTCTCGTGAACGGAAAGCCACTTGAGATCATGAAGAACCTGCCCGCGAAAGGCGGCATCGGTCTGCAAGCCGAGACCGGCAAGTTCGAGTTCCGCCGGGTGCGAGTCAAGATGATTGACGATTGAAAATTGATGATTGATGATTGAAGGGAAGAACCCGGCGCTCGCACCGGGCTGGTGACTTCTTCTCCTCAATCGTCAATCAACAATCATCAATCATCAATCTTCAATTTCTGCGACGCCTCGCTGTGTACAATTCTCGAAGAGGCGTATTCCTCTTGATACGAACCCGCCAGAATGGTCATCATGGGCGAGGTGTGATCGCTCGGGGAAGCCGTTCACACCTCCGCCTTGCCTGCCTTGCCCACTTTCGCTCGTCGGCAGGACGGCCGGGGGACAGAGAACATCCATGCGAAAGGATCGAACTTGATGAACAAGCTCCAACGACTCGTCGGGCTGAGGTCGGCTGCCCTGCTCGCCTGCTTCTGCCTCCTGCTGCCTGCCACCCTGCGGGCCGCGGAGGCTGCCAAGGCGCAACCGCACGTCGTCCTCATCGGCATCAGCAACTACGCCGACACGCAGATCAAGGCCCGGCCGAAAGCCGAGGACGACGCCAAGTCCCTCTACGACCTGTTCACGAACAAGGACAATCTCGGCGTCGAGGCCAAGAACGTCCGCCTGCTGCTCGGCAAGGCCGACGAGAAACGCAACAGCGTCGAGGCCACGCACAAGAACATTCTTGAAGCCATCAAATGGCTGGCCACCGACTGCAAGCGCGACGACATGGCGATCTTCGCGTTCTTCGGCCAGGGCTGCTCCCTCGGCGAACGAGGCGACCGCACCTGCTACTTCGCCAGCGACTCGACCCTCGACGACCGGGCCAAGAACGCCATCGCGGCCGCCGATGTCGCCCAGGAGTTCGACAAGCTCAAGAGCAAGCACGTCTGCATCCTGCTCGACGTCAACTTCAAGGGCTTCGACGCCGGCAAGAAGTCGATTCCCGAGCCGAAGTGGAGCGACCTCGACGGCCTGCCTTACAAGGAGTTCCTCGGCGATGACGGCGGTGAGGAACACAATCCGCTGCCGGGCCGGATCATCTTCATGGCCACCAATGGCCTGTATCCGTCCATCGATCTCGAAGACCACGGGTTGTTCACGCGTGCCGTCCTCGATGGCCTGGAGGGAGCGGCCGACAAGGAAGGCTATGAACCCGACGGCGTCATCACCGTCGATGAGCTGAGCGTCTTCCTGAACAAGCACATTCCCGAACTGAAGCGGAAACACGGCAAAACGGCCGACGCGCGCAAGACGGAACACTTCATCGTCGGCGGCTCGGCCAGCCACTTCCCCCTGACGTTCAATCCCAAGGCCAACGCGAAACGCCTCGAACGCCTGGCCGCCCTCGACAAACTGACCGACAAGCTGGGCAAGGAACTGAGCGAGGAAGGCCAACGGCTGCTGTCTACCATGCCGCGTCTGGAGGGCATGCGCTCGCTTCGCAAGGAGTATCAGAAGCTGGCCGACGGCACCACGAAGGTCGATCAGCTCAAGGACGAACGCGAGACGTTGCTGGCGTCGATGCGGCTGCCGGACCGCGAAGCTCGCGCCTATGCGACCAAGGTTCTCGAAGGACTGCAAATCATCGAGGAGGAGTACGTCAAGGAAGTGAACAAGGGCGAACTGGTCAGTCATGGAATTCGCGGCCTCTATCGCCGCATCGATGAGACGCTCCCGGAGGACCTCAACGACAAACTCTTCAAGGCGAAGAAAATGCAGCAGGGCGAACTGGGCCTGCTGTTGCAGGAGGCGCGCAGCCGGCTCGGCAAGCGCGAGGACCTCGACAAGCACAAGGACGTTGACGTCACGCTGCAGCGCGCGCTGGTCAAGCTCGATCCCTACACGACCTACATCGATCCCGAGACGGTCGAGCGTTTCAAGGTCGAGTACAAGGGCGAGTTCGACGGCATCGGCGTGCAGATCCGCAAGGACACGGCCACCGACATGCTGCAAGTGGTGACGCCGATCAAAGGCAGCCCGTCGTATCGCATGGGCCTGAAGGCGGGCGATCTGATCTCGACGATCACCCGCGAGGTCGATAGCCTGGGCGAGCCACTCGACAAGCCCGAGGTGATCTACACCAAGGACGTCTCGCTCAACGACGCGGTCAAGAAGATCCTGGGCAAGGCCCGCACCAAGGTGAAGCTGACCATTCAGCGCGAGGGCGAGCAGAAGCCCTTGGAGTTCGAGATCGAGCGCGGCCGGATCGAACTGGAGTCGGTCTTCGGAGTCAAGCGAAGCGACAACGACACCTGGGACCACTGGCTCGACAAGGACGCGAAGATCGGCTACGTCCGCCTGTCGAACTTCGCCCGAAAGACGGCGGAAGACCTGTCGAAGACGGTTGGCGAACTGCGCCGGCAGGGAATGAAGGGCCTGGTGCTGGACCTGCGTTTCAATCCGGGCGGGCTGCTGGAGAGTTCGCGCCAGATCAGCGAGTTGTTCGTCGGCAAGGGCCGTCAGATCGTCGAGATCAAGCGCCCTCGTCGCGATCAGCGCGACCTGATGGTGGCCCATGCGGCGGGCTACGACCGGACGGAGTTCGAGATGGTGGTGCTGGTCAATGGCTACAGCGCCTCGGCCAGCGAGATCGTCTCGGCATGCTTGCAGGACCACAACCGGGCGCTGGTCGTGGGCGAGCGTTCGTATGGCAAGGGCAGCGTACAGAACATCCAGGATTTTGACGGCGGACAGATCAAGGTGACGATCGCGTCGTTCTGGCGGCCGAGCGGCAAGAACCTGAACAAGTCCTCGACCGGCGGCAAGGTAGAAGACGAGTGGGGCGTCAAGCCGGACACGGGGTACAACGTGGAGTTGTCCCGCAAGGAGCGTGAGGACCTCGCGGAAGCCCAGAAGAACAGCGAGATCATCCCGCGCCGCGATCTTCCGGTCAAGGAGCCGAAGACCGAGTTCAAGGATCGCCAGTTGGACACGGCCCTGAAGTATCTCCGCGAGAAGCAGCGCGCTTCTCGGTAATGAAGAGAAGAGAGAAGAGTTTAACCACGAAATACACGAAAGGGACGAAAAAAGAGAAAGACAAAGAGAGAGTAAACAGGAGTTCGCGAAGGATCTGGTGTGGTATTCTCTTATTGTCTTGTTGTCTTTTTTTCGTTTCTTTCGTGTATTCCGTGGTTAAACTCTTCTCTTTTCTGTCTTTTCCCTCTGTCCCGTCAATGTCCGATCCAAAGCCGCATGACGCTCCCGCTGTTCCGCGCTGGCTCGCCTGGTCGCTGATGCTCGGGCTGGGCTTCGGCCTCTGGCTCATCGACGTTGCACTTCACCATCGGCCCGATGATATTCCACCTTGGGGCTGGCGGCTGCTGGCGATCTTCGCTCCGACCATCCTCGGCCTGATGCTGCGGCCATTGCCGGGCGGCGCTCTCGTCCTCATCGGCGTCACGCTCACGCTTGTGTTCGACGCCCTGCCCCCCGCTCCGCCCGGTCACAAAGCAGACAAATGGGCCTTCGAGAAAGCGCTGGCCGGCTACGCGGACCCCTCCGTCTGGCTGGTGCTGGCCGCGTTTTTCCTGTCGCGCGCCCTCATCAAGACCGGCCTGGCGCGCCGCATCGCCCTGACGTTCGTTCGCCTTCTCGGCCGCAACACGCTGGGGCTTGGCTACGCTCTCGTCGCCACCGACACACTTCTGGCGGGCATGATTCCCTCGAACGCGGCGCGTGTCGGCGGGGTCGTCCTGCCCATCAGCCGCAGTCTGGCCGAACTGTACCGGTCGCTGCCCGGTCCAAGTGCCAGGCTGCTCGGCACGTTCCTGATGGTGGTCCTCTACCAGTGCGACGTGATCGCCTGCGCCCTGTTCCTGACCGGCCAGGCGAGCAATCCGCTGGCGGCGAGCCAGGCCAACACCTCGACCGGCGGCGTCGTCCAACTCACCTACGGCAACTGGTTCCTCTACGCTCTCGCGCCCGCCGCGGTGGGTCTGCTGATCGGGCCGTGGATCGTCTATCGGCTGTGCAAGCCGGAGATCGCGCACACGCCCGAGGCGACGGCGATGGCCAAGCGCGAACTGGCAGCGATGGGACCGCCTGCGCGCGGCGAGTTGCTGATGATGCTTGTCTTCATCGGCGTCTGTCTCGGCTGGATCATCGGCGGCATTTGGATTGGTCCCGCCTCGACGGCCATCGTCGCGCTTCTCGGCGCCTGTGTCCTGTTCCTGTCGGGCGTGCTGACATGGGATGACGCGGTCTCGGAGAAGGGCGCGTGGGACGTCTTCATCTGGTACGGCGGCCTGGTGCAGATGGGTTATCTGCTCAACGAGGCGCACGTCATGAAGGTATTCGCCGAATCTTTGGCCGGCCAGTTGCACGGATTGTCGTTGCCGTTGCTCTTTGGCACAATGTTGCTGATCTACTTTTACGCACACTACGGCTTCGCGAGCATCACGGCTCACATCCTGTCGATGTATCCGGCGTTTGTGGGAGTGCTGCTGGCGCTGGGAGCGCCGCCGTGGCTGGTGACATGCAGTTTCGCGTATTTCGGCAATCTCTGCGCCGGCCTGACGCACTACGGCACGACGCCGGCACCCATCATCTTTGGAACGGGTTACGTCTCACACGGCACCTGGTGGAAGATCGGTCTGGTGATGTCGCTGGTCAATGTCGTCGTCTGGCTCGGCGTCGGCTTGCCGTGGTGGAAGTTGTGGGGTTTGTGGTGAGGCGACTCATCTCGAATCGCTGTTGGCCTCAACAAGAGTCTCGGACAACATGTCTCGAATCTCCTCCTGACACGCCTCCGGCGCGTGCTTGCTCAGGGAAAAGAGAAACTTTGATGCTGCCTCGTACCTCTCCAACTCCATGAGTTCAGACCAGTAGGTCGTCGCCCTGGTGAGGTAAGCATGATCCTGGGGAGAAGTGAGCAGGAACGACATGTCCAGCAACTCCAGCCGCCTCTCACTGTTCCCGAGGTGATCCATGAGGACGCTCTGGAGATGGAGGAGGTGAGCGGGCTGCGATCGCCAGACGAGAAGAGTGTGAACGTACATGGCACAGGCAAGGCAATCGTGTTCGGCAGTCAGCCGCTGTTGCTGCAATTGCGGGAGCAGGACATGGGCCGCACAGAGAAAGAGCAGGCTTTGCGCGTCCTGAAACAGCCCTGTGTCGCCCTGTAGTTTTGTCATCGCCTGGAGCATCAGATAGGCCCACGTCTGTTCCGCCTGGGCTGCGATCCGGCTCGCCCGGGTCGCGGTAAACTGATCGTGCATCGCAGGGATCGAAGGCTCAGTGAGAACAAGCGACAGGTCGCGGATGCGGCCAACAATGGTCTGGTCGAACTCCTTCATTGACTTCTTGACCGTGTTGAATGCCAGCACGCTCTGCCAGGAGAATTTGGTGAAGTTCACTCCTTCGCCGATGAGCGTCCACAGCAGGGAGAGGACTTCATCAAGGGTCGTCCTTGTCCAGTCAGCGCGCAGCAACTCCTGATAGCGCTCAACGGCTTTGGCTGCAACGTGTACTCGGATAGTGGCCTCGAGCATTTTGACCTCAGTGGTGGGGGCTGTTTTCGACTTCTCTCTGGCAATCTCGGCGGCACGGTCGAACTTTTCTTGGCTTCCTTTGGCTTCCTCTCCCCGGTTATCGCTGGAACCGCTTCACGCGCGTCGCGCCGTTTTCCAACTCGAACAGATAGCCATCCGAGAACGCATCCGCGAACTCTTCCTGATGCGAGACCAGCAGGATGCAGCGCAACTGGCCGCGCAGGTTTTGCAGCTCCTGCACCATCACCTGACGCCCCTGACGGTCCAGGCAGCCGAAGCCCTCGTCGATAATCACCGACTCGATCGGCCGATGCTGCCGGCTCGCGTACTGGCCCAGTCCCAGCGCCAAACTCACCGCCACGCGGAACCGTTGACTGCCGCTCAGGAACGCGACATTGATCGGCGTTTGTGCCGTCGAGCGATTGAACGCCTCCAGTTCCAGCGCCTTGTCGGCCGCACTGTCGGCTTCCTCGCCGCCGCGCAAACGCAGATACAGTTGGCCGGCCGACAGACGATCCAGCACCGCGTTGGCATGATCGACCACCTGACGCTCGGCCTGCCGGACCAAATGCCGCTGCAAATGATCCCGGCCCAGCAACTGCGACAGCAGGACATAACGGTTCAGCTCGCCTTGCTGTTCCACCAGTTGTTTCTCGACCGCGTCGCGCTGCTGCCGCTGGCTCTCGAAAATCGCCCGGCGACGCTGTGCATCGCCCAATGCCACTTCGAGGGCTGTCAGGGCGGCGCGGGCCGACTCCAACTGGCGCTGGGCCTCGGAAGGCTGCAACCGCGATTCGGCGGGGAATCGTCCACACTCGACCTCGACCTGCTCGCGCTGTTCGCGCAGCGACTCCAGCGTGATTCGGGCCTGTTGCAGCCGCTGCGCCTTGCCCTCGACGTCGGCCTGGATCAGCTTGTGGCGCTCACCGCTCCAGCGATGAATTTCGGCCATTGCCGCCGTATCGAGCTGCGCCTGCCATGCCGCCGGCAGTTTCTGTCGCTGGCGCTCGATCTCGTCGAGGTTCAGTTTCTTCTGCGCCTCCTCCGTCTTCAACTGGCCGCTGACGTCGGTTCGCTTCTGATGGAGTTCCGAGCGCTCGCGATTGAGACGCTGCAACTCCTCGCTCGTGTCGCGTTCTTCCAGGCGTGTCGCCTTGAGCGAGTTCGCCAGGTTCGATTCCTCAGCATTCATCGAGACGTGCTTTCGCCGCAATGCCCCGACGTCGCTCGGCAAGTCTGCCTCAAGCGTTTGCAGGACCTGGCGCGTCTGCTCTACCTGCACGCGCAGGGCCTGCCAGCGCGTGTGCAGTTTCTCTGCCTCGCGCAACTCCTTGCGCGACGTCTCCAATCCCGCGGCTTGCTGGCGCAGAGTGGCGACGTCTGCCTCGGAGGGAAAAGCCGGTTCGCCATCCGCGCCTGCGCCCCCGCCCGCGCCCCCGCCC
>JBBSDR010000250.1:0-7733 GCA_038240465.1 Gemmatales bacterium | reverse complement strand
CTAAGCCGCAAGCGGCAAGAGGTTATCGCGCCGCCGGCGCAGGAAGGCCCTCCGGCGTCGCGGCGATCATGGTAGGAGGCTCCCCGAGCGGCACTGTCCGCAGCACGGCGAGCGAGCGGTCCTGCAGCGGATAGCCCCTGCCCTCCGCGATCCTCACGGCCGGCGACTGGGGATCGGCGGTATCGAACAGACGTTCCCACTGCTGGCCCGGATTCGTGGATGGTAGCTGGAACGGCAGCGGTCCATGGTGCGCGTTCAGCAGCAGCAGCAGCGTATCTCCCTTGATGGGTTCCGCCTTCTCGTCGGTGTCGCCGATCAGGTCGCCGGCCAGCCGCACTCCCATGCACTTGACGAAGCCCGCGTTCCAGGCGGCGTCCGACATTTCCTCGCCGTTCGGCTCGAACCACGAAATGTCCTTGATGTCGGTGCCGCGGATGCTGCGGCCCTGGAAGAACTTTCGCCGATGCAGCACCGGGTTGTCGCGCCAGATCCGCGTCAGGAGCCGGACGAAGTCCAGGAACTGCTGCTGCTCGTCGTCGAGCAACCAGTCGAGCCAGGTCAACTCGTTGTCCTGACAGTAGGTGTTGTTGTTGCCGTTCTGCGTGTGGCTCAACTCATCGCCGGCGTAGAGCATCGGCACGCCCTGCGACAGCAGCAGCGTGCCGAGGAAGTTCCGCTTCTGCCGCTCGCGCAGGACACGGATGCCGGCATCGTCGGTCGGCCCTTCATGACCGCAGTTCCAGCTATTGTTGTCGTTGGCCCCGTCGGAGCCGCCCTCACCGTTGGCCTCGTTGTGCTTCTCGTTGTAGCTGACGAGGTCTTGCAGTGAGAAGCCGTCGTGGCAGGTGATGAAATTGATGCTTGCGTAAGGCCGGCGCCCTCCCCAGGCATACAGGTCGCTGGAGCCGGCCAGCCGGGTCGCGAACTCGTTGGCAGTGCCGCCGTCGCCCTTCCAGAAGCGGCGGACGTTGTCGCGATACTTGCCGTTCCACTCCGTCCACAGGACCGGAAAGTTGCCGACCTGGTAGCCGCCCGGACCGACGTCCCACGGCTCGGCGATCAGCTTGACCTGCGACAGTACCGGGTCCTGCTGCACGATGTCGAAGAACGCCCCCAGCTTGTTGACCTCGTACAGTTCGCGGGCCAGCGTGCTTGCCAGGTCGAACCGGAAGCCATCGACGTGCATCTCCTGCACCCAGTAGCGCAGGCTGTCCATGATGAGTTGCAGGACGCGCGGGTTCTGCATGTTCAGCGTGTTGCCGCAGCCGGTGAAATCCATGTAGTAACGCGGGTTATCGGCAACCGTGCGGTAGTAGGAGGCATTATCGACGCCGCGCATCGACAGAGTCGGTCCGAGAGGGCTGCCCTCGCCGGTGTGGTTGTAGACGACGTCGAGGATGATCTCGATGCCGGCGGCATGCAGGACGCGGACCATGGTCTTGAACTGGTTGACGGCTTCGCGCGGGGTCGTGTCGCCGGCGTAGCGCGGCTCCAGCGCGAAGAAGCCGAGCGTGTTGTAGCCCCAGTAGTTCGTCAACTTCCGCTCGCCCAGGTGGCGGTCCTGAATGAAGTGATGCACCGGCATCAACTCGACCGCCGTGACGTGCAGCGACTTGAGATGATTGACCGCCGCCTCGCTGCTCAGGGCCGCGTAACTGCCGCGCAACTTGTCGGGAACGCCCGGCATTTTCTGGCTGAAGCCCTTGACGTGCAGTTCGTAGATCAGCGTTCGGTGCCAGGGGGTTCGCAGCGGACGGTCGTCTCCCCAGGTGAAAGCCGGATCGACGACGGCCCCAAGCGGCGCGAACGCCGCGCTGTCTCGCTCGTCAAAGGACAGGTCCGCTTTCGCATCGCCGATCTTGTAGCCGAACAGCGAATCGTCCCAGCGCAGCGCCCGGCCAATGGCCTTGGCGTACGGATCGAGGACGACCTTGTTCGTGTTGAAGCGATGGCCTTTCTCGGGAGCGTATTCCCCATGCACGCGGTAGCCGTAGAGCTGTTCGGGCTGGACATCGGGCAGGTAGGTGTGCCAGACTTGATCCGTATGTTCCGGCAATGGGATGCGGTAGCTCTCCTTGGTCGCCTCAGGGGACTCGAAGAGACACAAATCGACCGCGCTGGCATGTTCCGCGAACAAAGCGAAGTTGACTCCCGCCCCATCCCATGTCGCGCCCAGGGGATAAGGGCGGCCCGGCCATACACGCATTCTGATCTCCTCGGCGAGGCCCTCGTCCCCGTGGGGATCGCGGAGGGCCTGTGATGTTGGGTGGAAATTGGCAAACTCTGTGTCGCCTCACGACTCTTGCAGTTCCGTGCGGTCGATGCCGTACTCGGCGATCTTGGCGGTGATGCTGCGCCTCGATAAACCGCAGATCTTGGCGCAACGGCTGACGTTGCCGTGCGTCTTGGCCAGCGCCTTGCGAATGTATCGCTTCTCGAATTCAGTCGTGATCTCGTTCAGCAACTCCGGCAGCGGCCGCCGCAGGTCGATTTTCATCGGCGAGCCGGCCGGTGGCGCACTCAGCAGGTCGGACGACAGATGCTCGGGGCCGATGGTCGGACCCTGACAGGTGACGCAGGCACGCTCGATGACGTTCTCCAACTCGCGGACATTGCCCGGCCAGGAATGTTTGAGCAGCACCTCCATCGCCGCCGGCGCGATTGTCTTGACGTCTTCTCCTTCGCGCACGAATTTCCGGCAAAAATGTTCGGCCAGGAGAGTAATGTCCTCGGGGCGTTCGCGCAGCGGCGGCAACTCGATACGCACCACGTTGACACGATAGTACAGGTCCTCGCGGAACGTTCCCTTCTTGACCATGCGGGCCAGCGAGCGATTGCTGGCAGCGATTACCCGGACATCCACTTCGACGGTCTCGGTGCCGCCGACGCGCTCGAAGCGGCGCTCCTGAAGGGCGCGCAGCAACTTCACCTGCATGGCCAGTGGAATCTCGCCAATCTCGTCGAGGAACAGCGTGCCGCCGTTGGCCTGCTCGAAGCGGCCCTTGCGCTGGCTAATCGCGCCGGTGAACGATCCCTTCTCATGACCGAACAGTTCGCTCTCCAGCAGGTTTTCCGGCAAGGCTGCGCAATGGACCGGCACCAGCGGACCGGTGCGATGGGCGGCGGACGCATGATGAATGGCGCGGGCGATGACTTCCTTGCCGGTCCCGGTCTCCCCCTCGATCAAGACGGTTGTTGTTGTCTGGGCAATGTGGGCCACCAGTTCGAGGATGGCATTCATCCGCGGACTCTTGCTGAGGACGTTTCCAAAGGCGTCGCGCGTTTGCAGTTGCTCGCGCAGGTAAACCACCTCGTCGCGCAGGACTCGTTCTTCGAGGATGCGCGCGATGACCAGACGCAGACGGTCGAGGTTGAGCGGTTTGGTAAAGAAATCGTAAGCCCCGGCCTGCATGGCCTGGACAGCGCCGTCGATGCTGGCGTGGCCGGTGAAGACAACGATGGTCACGGGAATGCGCTGTTTCTGGATCTCGCGGATCAGTTCCATGCCGTCCAGGTGCGGCATTTGCAGATCGGTCAGGAAGACGCTGTAATAGTTTTTCGTCAGCGCAGCCAGGGCCTGTTTGCCGTCGGCGGTCGTATCGACGCGGACGCCGAGGGTGGCCTCCAGACAGGTCTGCAACTGCCGGCCAACCAGTTCGTTGTCCTCGGCGATGAGGATTCGCGGCTGGATGCCCTTGGCATCCAACTTTTTCGGCAACTCTACCAGTCGTGTCATGGGTCGGCTCCTCTGCCGTAATTATAGTGGAGCAACAGGATTCCCGAGAGTGAGCAATCGATTGCGCTTGAGAGCAGGACAAAAAGAACGCCGGTGAAAGTTCACCGGCGTTCGTCCCCCCGTGATCTGCTGGCGAGGGTTATTTGAACTTGTCCTTCGCCTTCTCGTAGCCGACCTTCAGTTCGTCCATGGCCTTGTCGAGCTTTGTGGTGAAGTCTTCCCACTTATCGGTGGTCGTGTCCTTGACGCGGTCGAGGTGAGTGGCGATGTCCTTGCGCTTGGCCTCCAGAGTGTCGAGTTCCTTCTGCATGTCCTTCTTCGTGTCGCCGGTGGCCTTGTCCGTCTTTTCCTTCAGATCCTTGGCCTGTTTATCGACCTTGTCGAGTTGATCGACCAGCGCCTTGCGGTAGTTTTCCTTCTTCTTCTCGAATTCCGCGTGTTTCTTTTCGGCTTCAGCCTCGGCCTTTTTCTTCGCTTCCTTGTCGGCGTCGGAGCCGGTCTTTTCGGCCCGTTCCTTGGCTTCCTTGGCCTTGCGATCGGCCTCGGCGGAAGCCTTCCTCGCTTCCTCTGCCTCCTTGGCGGCCTTCTTCGGATCGCCCGAACAGCCGATGGAGGTCAGCAGCAGTGCGAACGCGGCCAGCTTCAACAGCTTCGTCATCAGAGAATCTCCTTGTGATCCTGGATTCACTTCCATCACGAGTGTGTTTCGGAATAAAAGAACTGCAAGCGCGATGCCAGTCTTACCGGAAGTTCCGAATACTCCACTGCCGTTCGGCTCGCCAAAGAAACTTCCTCAAACTGAGCAGTCATTCTCTCACGGGAGGTTTTTTTTTCCTGTTTTCAGGCATTCCAACGCCTTTTCGCGATATGGCACGCGGCATGCACTGGCACATATCACTCGCGGACGCTCACACAGAGAGCGCACCGCTCTACTTGACCTCAAGAAGGAGACTACCATGTTGCGTCTTGCCATCGCTTTCCTGCTGATCGCCATTCTCGCCGGTGTGTTCGGCTTCACCGGAATCGAAGTCGTGTCCATCGAACTGGCACGAATCGTCTTCTTCGTCTTCCTGGTGCTGTTCGTCCTTGCCCTGGTCGGTGGTGCGATGCGAGGCAGGCCGAGTGATGTTGTCTGACGTCCTCACTGGCCTCTTCGGATCGCCCTGTCCTGGCCGATGAAAGGAGCAACGATGATCCCCGCAACGACCGAACGAGTGATCCAGCATACGCCGGCGCGTGTGAACGAGGCGATCGACGAACAGATGCGCGATAGCGTCGCCCGCTACGCATCGGCCTCGCCGCAACTGCTCGATCAGCGTCTGCGTGAGTTGGATCACGAGTGGGACGTCGAACGGACCACCGCGACGGTGGCCAGTCTGGGGCTGCTGGCAGGCATGGGCATCGCGGCAGTGTTCGGCACGATCTGGCTGATCCTGCCGGCACTGATCGCGGGATGTCTGCTGCTTCATGCTCTGGTGGGCTGGTCGCCGGCCTTGCCGGTAATACGCCAACTGGGTTGCCGGACGGCCCGGGAAATCGACCACGAGCGCTATGCTCTCAAGGCGCTGCGGGGTGACTTCCAGCCGCTGGCCGTGGCGACGACTCCTCACGATCGTGAGGCCCATGCTCGTTTCGAGGACGAGGGCGGACCTCCGCATGCCGATCCAGCATCCGCGGCTTCGGATGCGGCCATCGTCAACGAGGCCTTGCGTGCCTCTCAGTCCTGATCGTCAAGATGACTGCCGCTTGCGGCTTGGCGGAAACGACCGCCAAGCCGCAAGCGGCAAGACCTATCCGCGTTTTCCGAAAATCAACCCATCTCCGCCGGCAGTTCAACGACAATCCTCACTCCACTTCCGGGACGTTTCTCGGCGCGAAGGTTGCCTCGCAAACGCCGCACAAGCGATCGGCATGTCGCAAGTTCCAGCCGCTCGACTCCCTCTCTGGCTGGATGACCCAACTCGAACAGATAGGGCAAATCCTCGTCGCTGACGCTCGGACCCGAATCCTCGACCTCGAGATAAACGCTTTTCTCCTTCACCCTGGTGCGGATACTAACATCTCCCCGTTCGCCGGCGGCACGCACGGCGTTACTGACGAGGAAACGCACCAGCCGCTGCATCTCTGTCCGGACGCCGGACACGGGAGGAAGGTCGGGAGCGAGAATCAACTGCAAGGAGTTTATTCCGCCCGTGGGAGAGAGGGAAGTCTCGGAAGAATCCACAACCGGATGCAAGGGGGTGGGCGGTTCGCGCGTCAGTTCGCCGGCTGCCTCGGCGAGGACCTCGTTGAGGTCGATGAGTTGCGGCGCCGGGGGATGTCCTCGACGATACTCCTGAAACTCCCGGACCACTTCGGCCGCCCCATTCCCCTGGCGGCGAATCTCCGCGAGGTCGGCGTGAAACTCCTTGGGCAACTGGTACTCCAGCATGCTGACTTGCAGCAGGAGCAGATTGAGGAAGTTTGTGAACTCGTGCGATACCGTTCCGGACAGCGCTCCCGCATTCGCGAGGCGTTCCTGTTCGAGCAATTCTTCGCGTGTCTGCCGGGACGTTCGGTCGAGCGACTCGACGGCAAACAGCAGCGACAGCGTCCGGGCGAAGGCCCTCAGTATGGCCGTCGCCGACCGGGCCTCGTCGGAATCCGGAGCGTGCGTCAGCCGCAGCGCCGCGAGTCCATACGATTGTCCGGATGCCGAGAGCGACTGGACCACCGCGTTGTGTCCCGCTCCGTTGAGGAGCGTGAGCCAGGATGCGTGGCGGGCTTCATGGGATAACGTCATGGGAGAGTGAAGGCGTTCGATCCATTCCGGAGGGGTGTTGCCCTCGTCATCGAAGGCGCCGAGATGGGACTCCTCTCCGGACACGAACAGGCAGGCGCAGAGAGAGGCGCCCGGACACAATTCATGGAGCAGACGAACGAGACGAGGGGAGCGATCCTGGAATCCGGCTGTGGATTTCAGCACGTCCTCCAGACGTTCGGGAAGCCGATCGAGGATTCCGACTAGATCGAGGGAGTTCACGTCAGTTGGCCCTTGGGATACCTTCGACGGGGGAGCAGAGAACGCAACGTATCCTGAGAAATGGCACGAAGCCGCCCCTTGGGGGACGGCTCGCGCAAGCCAGAGTGAGTGAGCCGGCCACATCATTTGAAGCTGGCGAGGAGTTGCCGAGCCTCCTCGAGATGGACCTTGGCATTGAGCAGGGCGCGCGAGGCGAGGTCGCGGAGGCCCGCATCGCCCGCGTCCTTGGCCCACTTCTGATACATCTTCACTCCCATCTCGTGGCCCTCGACGAGATAGCGCAGATATTCGCGATCGAACGAGGCCCCCTCGAGTTTCCCGAGCCGGGCGTAAGCCTCACGATGGTGTTTCTCGAGTCCCTCGACCACGCCGACTTTCATTTCCTTGGCCCGGTCGAGCATGGAATCGCGAACCTTCTGATGATCGTCGCGGACCTTCTGGGCCAGTTTCTTGACGTCGGCGTTGGAGGCGAGTTTGAGGGCCTGATCGGCGAACTTGACCTCGGCCATCTCGCAGGCAGTGGCCCAGACGAGGAACTCCTGATCCGTCGCCGGTTCCTTGCCGGCGGGCTTCTTCTCAATCAGTTTGCTCTCGTCCGCTTGCACCCCGAGGACAAGGACCAGGCTTGTCGCCAGCACACCGAATTGCTTCGCGAGCGTTTTCATCGGAGTATCTCCTTGGAGACAAGATTTCAGGCTTGAGCTATTCAGGCAAGTACCATGCCGCCCCGTCCACGAACCAGCCACGAACCGGATCGTGTCCCATTGCAGTAAAACGAGAACGCAAGTAATCAACTCTGAGCAGTATTTTTCTCAACCTCACGCCAGGCAGTCCAAGAAGAAAGGACGAGAGCGAGCCGCCGGGCTTGTCCCGTCGGGATGAACCCGCCGGCTCGCATGCCTCGATCCACAGAGTTTTTTCGTCCATTGATGGGCAGAAAAGCGGCTCGATATTGCGACGTTTCTCGAACATTCT
>JBBSDR010000249.1:0-7736 GCA_038240465.1 Gemmatales bacterium | reverse complement strand
GGAATCGACTACGCGGATCCAATAAATCCAAGCGCCGACGTAAGCAATAATCGTTACGGGTAATATGTGTGTTACCAATCAAAGTCAGCTCAAGTGATCATTAGAGAATAATTCTGTCGGTTTCAGCGTGAACGGATACGTCTGTCCCAACCCCAAGTGCGGGAAAGACATGACGCACCCCGCCCTGGGTCAGGTTCCGGAGTTCCGCATTGCCATCGTCGGCGCCACTAGCAGCGGCAAAACCAACCTCATGATCACCGCCATCTGGCAGTTCGAAAAGGTGTTCGCCGAGGCCAACGGATTCAAGGTGAAGTTTGCCGATGCGGCGGAAGAAAGGGGATACCGGATGATCGTCGATCGCCTCGAACAGGGCCAGGTGCCGGACGCGACTCTGCCCATCCCCATTCCGCACGCCTTCACGCTATCGATCACGGATGAGGACGAGGAGCAGAGCTGTCTGCTCTACCTGTACGACGCGGCCGGCGAGGACTTTCAAGATCCGCAGGTTCTCGGCGGCCATCCCCTGCACCGCTACGACGCGCTGATGTTCGTGATCGATCCATTCAACGAGGAGGGCACCAGTCAGGGAGCGTTAGGTCTGCTGGACCCGGCCCAGTTGGCACGGGCGAACGCCAAAGGAACTCGGGCAAACACCATCGCAACCGCGCTGTTGAACGCGATGGCGCAACAACTGGGCACGGCGCCTATAGGAATCCATCGCATTCCGGTCGCCGTCGTCGTAACCAAACTAGACGTTTGCAAATTGGGGGATCGATATGGCATCGGCAAGAAGGACCTGAAGCGGAGGTTCGCCAGTTTCACTGCGGCGGTAAACCGATCGGAGAGCGACCGCGACCGAGTGCGTGCGCTGCTGCTGCAGATCGGCCTGGGCAACGTGGTGAATCTGCTGGAACAGAACTTTTATCCGGCGAGTTACTTCGGAGCCAGTCCTCTCGGGCGCTCGTGGGATGCCTTTGACTCCTCCGCGTTCCAGCCGCGTGGCGTATTGGCCCCTTTGGTCTGGTTGTGCGACCAGACCACGGCCCTCGGTGACACGGATCCCTTCGACGTGTTATTCATCAATTCGCACGTCGCGCTGATCCGCGCCCTGGGAGGTAGGGAGGGAATGGCGATGCGCGTGGGCGCGTGGTGTGGACTGGCCGCGTCTGTCCTGATGGTGCTGCTGCTGTTTCTGGGGATGCCGTGGTTGTTGTTCACTCTGACCTGTGGGGTGCCTTTGGTGCCGCTGATTCTGCTGGATCTGTACCTGATTTACATCCTCGTTTACAAGCGCTACGAATGACTCTCGGGGGCATCCGTGCTACGACAGTGCTGGATTCGAGGGGGCTTTCTCAACTCTATCCGGGTCTTCGCTCGCGCGTAGCCCGTGGGCGCTTTAGAATCCAGTGAAGTGGGATTGACAGGAACGCGGCGGACGCTATTCTTCCTCTCCTCCATTTCCAGAGGTTCTCGGAACAAATCCACTCGAAGGGGGAGAGTATGCGCAAATCCATGTGGCTGGCGCTGGGCCTGGCGCTGTTGCTGGGTGCGTCGGCTCAGGCGCAATCGACAACAACGACAACGAGTTCGTCAAGTGGACCGGGGTTCTTCGGGTTCATGCCGAACCTGTTCGGCGCGAAACCCGCGGCTCCGGACCCCAACAACTTCCCGGTCCCCAATCGCACACTCGCCGCCTTCACGGCCTCGGGCGTGCTTCCGGCGAAACTCCATGCGCCGATCGGCAAACCGGTCCACGCGGTCACCAATATCCCGACCTACTCGCCGCTGATGCCGCAGAGCTACCTCAATGCGTTCCACTACCGCCCGGCTCAGCCGCTCCCTCATTGACACGCGCAGGCGAGCGGGGCGTCCTGGGGACTCCGCTCGCCGTCTCGCGCCCTGTCCTCTACAGTAGGCGCATGCGTGAACGCCTCGAAGCCGCCTACCAGAAAGCCCTCGCCGCCCTGCTTGCCGAACGCCATGCCGGCGGCTACTGGGTCGGCGAACTGTCCTCCTCCGCCCTGTCCACCGCAACCGCCGTGATGGCCCTGCACGCCGCTAAGCCGCAAGCGGCCAGCCTGATCGGTGGCGGACTCTCGTGGCTAGCCGCGCACCAGAACGACGACGGCGGCTGGGGCGACACGGTCAAAAGCTTCAGCAACATCTCGACAACCATGCTCTGTCGGGCCGCCTTTCGTCTGGCCGGCGCTGCTTCGCGTTTCGCGGCTGCGCTGGAAAAGGCGGATCGGTGGATGACGGATCGCCACGGCGCCACTATCGAAGAGCAGGCCGAGGCGGTACGGCGGCGTTATGGCAAGGATCGCACCTTCGCGGTGCCGATCCTGACGACGTGCGCTCTCGCCGGCATGGTGTCGTGGAACGAGGTGCCGTCGCTGCCGTTTGAACTGGCGTGCTTTCCGCAGTGGATGTTCCGCTTCCTCCGTCTGCATGTCGTCAGTTACGCCTTGCCGGCACTGATCGCGATGGGCCAGTGCATCTATCACCATCGCAAGCCACGGAACCCGTTTGCGCGCGTCGTCCGGTGGTTGGCGCTGCGCAAGAGCCTGCGCGTCCTGGAGCGCATCCAGCCGTCGAACGGCGGTTTCCTCGAAGCGACGCCATTGACGAGTTTCGTGACGCTGAGCCTGGCGAGCATCGGCAAGGCGGATCATCCTGTGGCGCGAAAGGGGGCGGAGTTCATCGTGCAGTCGGTGCGGCCCGATGGGAGCTGGCCGATTGATACGAACCTGTCAACGTGGGTGACGACACTGGCGGTCAACGCTCTGGCCGCAGCAGGGGAGAATGAGAAGTTACCCCAGCGCGAATCGCTGAGGGACTGGTTGCTGGCGCAGCAGTACCGTAAGCGGCATCCATTCACGGGAGCCGCTCCTGGGGGCTGGGCGTGGTCGCCACTGCCGGGAGGGGTGCCGGACGCGGACGACACGCCAGGGGTGCTGCTGGCGCTATATTATCTCCAGCAGGAGGAGACAGATCCCAGCCGTCTGCGGGCAATACTCGCGGCGCTGCGATGGTTGTGGAATCTCCAGAATCGTGATGGCGGTTGGCCGACGTTCTGCCGCGGGTGGGGACACTTGCCCTTTGACCGCAGCGGTGCGGACCTGACCGCGCATGTTTTGCGGGCCACAGGGTGGTGGACTTTCTGGGTATCGGCCAAGCTATTTCCTCGTAAGATCGAGAAACTACGCTCTTCCTGGCGGTCGAGCTTCTTTTATGGATTGCATTACCTCGACCAACTCCAGCGGCCGGATGGATCCTGGCTGCCCCTCTGGTTCGGCAATCAGCACGCGCCCGACGACATCAACCCGACCTATGGCACGGCGCGCGTCCTGGCGGCGTATCGCGATCTCAGAATGATGGACAGCGAACAAGCGAAACGTGGCGTGCGCTGGCTGCTCGACAATCAGAACGACGACGGCGGCTGGGGCGGACTCAGGGGGACGCCTTCGAGCGTGGAAGAGACGGCGCTGGCCGTCGAGGTGCTGCTGGACGCGCCGGAAACCGCCAAGCCGCAAGCGGCGGTCGAGCGCGGACTGGAATGGCTCATCGCACATATTGAGGCGGGAGGGCTGCACGAGCCGACGCCGATCGGGTTCTACTTCGCGAAATTGTGGTATTACGAGAAGTTGTATCCCATCATCTTTGCCGTCGCGGCCCTGGGACGGGCGCGACGATTGTTCAAGCTCGGAACGACGGGTTCAGCGGAAACAATCGAGAATATCGTTGCGGACCAGGACGGGGATGCTCGATAATCGCGAGTCAGTCCGCTTTCGCGGACCTCCCGGCTGAATCGCGCCTCCACATATCCGGCATCCTTGGGCCGTTGGAGACCAGCGAGCGAAAGCCGCCGGGAAGTTGTGTCGTGGTCCCCCTTCAAAGGAAGGGCGCGGTGCCATGAAAGAGACCGACCCGCGATCGCGGCTGGAGTTCCTGATCTTTGAACTCGGAGGACGGCGCTACGGCCTTCCGGTCGCCGATGTTCGCGAGATCGTTCGCGCCGTGCCCCTCGTGCCGCTGCCGGGAGCGCCGGCTGTCATCGAGGGAGTGATCAACCTTCATGGAAGGGTCATCCCGGTCCTCGACCTGCGCCGGCGTTATCGGCTGCCGGCCAAGCCTCTCGAACTTACCGATCATTTCGTCATCGCCCGCGTCGCCGACCTTCTCGTTGCCCTGCGCGTGGACCGCGCCATGGATTTCGTCCAGCTAGTCGCTTCCGACGTCGAGGACATCCCCGGCGTTTCCAGCAGCGAACGCCGCACGCGAATCGCCCGGCTTCCCAACGACCTGGTCCTCATCCAGGACCTCCGCACCCTGCTGTCGGAGTCCGAGTCCGCAAGGATCGAGGACGCCCTGCCAGCCCTGGGAGCGCATGATGAAGAAGGAGAGCAGGCATGAACTGGACTCATCCTGCCTACGAAGACGTGATCCGCCTGCTCGGCGAGCGGACAGGGCTGACCTTTCCGCCGCAGCGTCACGATAGCGCCGAGCAGGGCATCCGCCGGGCCATGAACCGCGCGGGCATCGCGGACCTGAGCCAGTACCCGACTGTCCTCGAGAGCGACAGCGAGGCGCTGGATGATCTCATTGTCGAGTTGACCGTCGGCGAGACGTACTTCTTCCGCGAACCGGCCCAGTTCGCGTTCATTCGCCGTGAAGTGCTGCCCGACCTGTGGCGCCGGCGGGGGGCCGAGCATGGAGTCCGTGCCTGGAGCGCCGCCTGTGCCTCCGGAGAGGAAGCGTATTCCCTGGCCATCCTGTGTGTGGAAGCGGGATTGGCGGCACAGGCCTATATTCTGGCCAGTGACATCTCGCGGGAAGCGCTGGCGAAAGCCCATCGAGCCATCTACAGCAACTGGTCGCTGCGCGGCGAAGGCGCCGCCTCCGCCGGGCCTTATCTGAGCAAGCGAGGCAACCTGTACGCGCTCGATGACAGGATCCGCCGTGCCGTCACGTTCGAGTATCTGAACCTGTCGCTGGACGTCTACCCCTCCTTCGCGACGGGGACCTGGGGCATGGACCTCATTCTGTGCCGCAACGTCCTCATTTATTTCGACCGGGAGACAGTGCGGAAAGTGGCTCGACGGCTGTACGAGTCGCTCGCGCCGGGCGGCTGGCTTCTGACCGCCTCCTCCGATCCGCCCCTCGGCGAAGACGCCCCCTACGACACCGTGGTAACGGATGTGGGCGTGTTTTATCGACGGCCTCAGAAGCTATTGTCGATTGATGATTGTCGATTGGAGATTGTTGACACCGTCTCTACTGTCAGTCCGGCGTCTGTCAGTCCGCCGGCCCCGGTCCCCCTTGTCTCCCCGGCAATCGATACGCCTCAACCGGCAATCATCAATCAACGATCGCCAATCGAGGAGGCCCGGGAAGCGTTCGCGCGGGGCGATTACGCTCGGGCCGCCAAACTGACACACGATTTGAAGACTGACCTCGCAGCCAGCATCCTGCATGTGCGTTCGCACGCCAACCTCGAGACCGCTCAGGCCGAACATGCCTGCGCCGAGGCGGCGGTCCATCATCCGCTCTCCGCGGAGTTGCAATATCTGCACGCGGTCCTTTTGCTGGAACTCGGCCGCGACGAGGAAGCCGTCCGCGCGGCACGCCGGGTGATCTACCTCGACCGATCGCTGGCCCTCGGCCATTTCACGCTCGGCTCGATCTTGTGGCGGCACGGCGATGTGGAGGGGGCGCGGCGTGCCTACAGAAACGCCCGCGATCTTTGCGCGGCGCGGCCGGCCGATGAGATCGTCCCGCTTTCGGACGGTGAGCAAACGGGACGGCTGGCCCGGGCGGCAGTGGCTCAACTGGCGATCCTTGATTCCTCTCGGGAGGTCGCATTATGAAAAGTCAACCCCCAACTCCCACCGGCAGCATGGATGAGAAGAAAAGCCTCACGCAAGAGGAACGCTGGCGCACGCTCCTTGCCAGCATCACGCCCCTGGAACGCTTGCGCGTGGCCCTTGGCGTCCAAACTCTCCCGGAGCCTATCGAGCCTCCCAAGACGGCCAGGGAGGTGATGGAGAAGCGCGCGGAGGACCTGGCCAAGGTGCCGGTCCGAGCGCCTCATGCCACCGAAGTCCTCGAATTGGTGAGCTTCAGCCTGGCAAACGAGCGCTACGCCTTCGAGACCCGGCACATTCGCGAGGTGATCCGCTTCACCGACTTCACGCCGATCCCGGGAGCGCCGGACTTCCTTGTCGGCCTCCTCAACCTGCGCGGCGAGATCCTTGCCGTCTTCGACCTGCGCAAGTTCTTCGGCGTCGCGGATAAGGGCGTGACCGATCTCTCCCGCGCCATTGTCCTTGGCGGAGACCGAGCCGAGTTCGGCGTGCTGGCCGATACGGCGTCCGAGGTAATGACCGTGCGGACGGAAGAAGTGTTCGAGTCGCCCGGGTCGGTAGCCGGCATCGGCCGGGAGTATCTGCGCGGCGTGACAAAAGACGGGCTGATCGTACTCGATGGCGGCGTGTTGCTCCAGGCTGTCCGCTTCTTTATCGATCAGGGCGACGAATCGGCGGGCTAAAGCAAATTGCAAATTGCAAATTGCAATTTGGAAGAATGTCCCCTGATACACTGTGGGAGAGTTGGTATTGCAATTTGCAATTTGCAATTTGCAATTTGCAATTTGCAATTTGCAATTGTCTTTATCGTTGTGAGGTAATTCATGTCTCAGCAGATCCCCTGGAGGAAAACGCTCGGCGCCAGGCTTGGCGGCATCGCGTTCGTGTTGGGGACGCTGGCGCTATTGCTGGTCCTTGGCAACCTCTACACGCTCTCCGCCGTCCGGGGCGATGCGGCTTCGCTGGCCCTCTTCGCCAAGGGCCGCATGAGCTGTTACCAGATCCTCTATCTCGCCAATACACTCTTCGACCAGGCGGGCGAGGGAAGCCGGAAGCAAGTGGCCGCCGAACTGCGCGACGCGATGGAGGAGATGGACAATCGCTTCGACGTCCTGGTCCGCGGCGATGGTCATCGCATTCCGGCCATGACGGATACGGAGATCCTCACCGGCATCCACAAACGCCAGGACACCTGGCGCAAGGAGAGCAAACGCGATCTGGAAGACATCATCAAACGGGCGCTGGAGCGCGAAAAAGGAGCGTTCCCCTCTCACAAGGATGCGGAAAAATCCCTGGCGGAACTCGCCGCCTCGCTCAAATCATGGTTGATGGACCTGGAAAACGGGGTCAATCAGTATCAGGAGATGGTGCATCAGAAGCTCAACTATTTCCAGTTCTTCCTGTACCTGTTCGCGGGCTTGGTGCTTGTGATCCTGGGTCGGGTGCTGTGGATCACTCGCGGGATCGGGGTCCGGACCCGGTCGCTGGCAAGTACGGCCGATCGAATCGCGGGCGGGGAGTTGTCGCTCAGCGCGGACGTGAAAGGCAGCGATGAATTCGCGGCCCTGGGCAACGCATTCAACACCATGACCGGCAACCTGCGCTCCACCATTGATGCCGAGAAACAACGACGGACGCGGATCGAGAAACTGCTGACAAGTATCCGCGAGGCGGTGAACCGTCTCTCGTCCGCGAGTGCGGAAATCCTCGCCAGCACCACGCAGCAGGCCGCCGGCGCCCAGGAACAGGCCGCCGCTGTTTCGGAAACCGTCGCCACCGTCGATGAGGTGACGCAAACCTCCGAACAGTCGGCACACAGAGCCAGGGGCGTCGGGGAAACCGTTGGCCGGACCCCGGAGATCGGCCATAGCG
>JBBSDR010000248.1:0-7746 GCA_038240465.1 Gemmatales bacterium | reverse complement strand
ATAAATCCAAGCGCCGACGTAAGCAATAATCGTTACGGGTAATATGTGTGTTACCAATCAAAGTCAGCTCAAGTGATCATTAGAGAATAATTCTGTCGGTTTCAGCGTGAACGGATACTCGGCCGGCTCCCTCAACAGTTACGCCCGCCACAAGCCCGCCTTCGATAGCGGCATCTATCTCATCAAGGGAGGCAAGCCGATCGATGAGCCGGGACAGATGCTGCTCATCAAGAACGATCCAAACTTTCACGAGCAATGGCCGCGCGCACTCGTCCCCTACAAGCGCATTTATGGAGTGGACGAACCCAAGCGTCTGACGCCGCTGTCCAATGACGGCAAGCAGTCGCCGCACCTGCCCGAGGGAAGCCCATTTGGCCTGGTGGGCAGTTCCAGCCTCTACAAGCGCGAAAGCTATCCGTATGGCGTCGTTCCCAAGGGCAGTGTCACCGCGACGTTTGCCGGCGAGAAAGATCCAACTGGCTATCGCGGCCATGACACTTCCCACAACTGGTCGGTCCAGGGTTCTGACGCCGGCCTGTACTCCAACGACGACATCCACGCCATTCGCGTCCTGCAGTTGGAGCCAACGAGCGAGACCCGGCCCAGGGGCGGCCGTTCGTTCTACAACCACGGCAAGGAACGCATGCGCATCCTTGGCGAGATCCCCGTGCGAAAATTCAACGGCGACAAACAACCGCGCGACCCTGATGGCAACCCCGACACCAGCTTCCTCGCCAGGGTCCCCGCCGATGTCGCCTGGACATTCCAGACGCTCGACAAGCGCGGCATGGTGCTGAACTCGGCTCAGACGTGGCATCAGGTGCGCCCCGGCGAAATCCGCAACGATTGCGGCGGTTGCCACGCTCACAGCCAGAAGCCGACAGAGTTCAAGGACACCGCCGCGGCAAAGAAGGACTATCCGCTCTTCGACCTGACCCAGCGCACACCTCTCCTGACCACGAAGGACAGGGACGAGTCAAAGAAGAAATGGGACGCGAAGAACGAGACAGGTTTACGTTTCGCGAAGAGTGTTGCAAACGTTGAGTATTTCCGCGACGTCAAGCCGATCCTGGAGCGCAGTTGTGTCGCCTGTCACACGCAGAAGGCCGACCGGCCGGCCGGCAATCTCGTTCTGGATGATGACAGTATCGTCAGCGCTCAGAACCCGGCCGGTCTCGGCTTCGACTTCAAGGTGAATGGCACCTATGCTCGGCTGGCGGCTGATGCGGCGGGCAAGTGGGGCCACAAGCCTTTGCATCGCCACGGCTGGCGCGACCAGAGCGCCTCGCGCTACATTCGCCAGATGCAGTCGCGGCGCAGTCTGCTGATCTGGAAAGTGTATGGCGAGCGCCTCGACGGCTGGGAGAACGACGACCTTCCCTACGAGACGGAGCCGGGCAATCCCGCCTCGCTGCGGCACAAGGGCAAGCTGGTGGAGACGACGCCGCATGTGCGCGAGATCGCTCACATCGGCTACACCGGCAGCGTGATGCCGCCGCGTGATGCGGTCAGGAGCGGCAAGGTAAAGCCGTTGACGGCTGAGGATCGGCTGACGCTGGTTCGCTGGATCGATCTTGGCTGTCCGATCGACATGGACTTCGACCCGAAGGCGCCGGAGCAGCGCGGCCACGGCTGGATGCTCGACGACCAGCGGCCGACGCTGACGCTGACCGATCCGCGCGCCGGTGTCAACGAGACGCTGAGCCGCATTCTGGTCGGCATGCACGATACGGATACCGGCCTGGACATGGACAGTTTCCGCGTCATCGCCGATGTCGAGATCGACGGCATCATGGCGGGACAGAACCTGGCGAAGAAGTTCCAGTCAGTTGCGCTCGGCGTGTGGGAGTTGAAGTTATCCGGGCCGATGAAGCAGCTTGTGAAGGGTAAGCTCGATGTGTCGGTGAAGGATCGCCAGGGCAACGTCAGCCGAATCGAGCGCACGTTCTCCGTCGCGCCTGGGCGGCGATAGACCGTTCCGAGACCAGCCCGACAGGCCAGCGAGGGTTTTTCTCAACATCCCTCGCTGGCGCGATCGTCGCCTGGAGCCTGCCCATCCCTGGACTGTAATTGCCAATACCGGCATAATGGTAACAGGAGATTGCCATGCCCTTGTTCGATCACTTTCATTCCCCCTGGGGAGACGAAAACCCCTGGGACGGCTTTCACAGCGCCTGGGCAAATACCCTTGTTCGACACCTGAACGGCGTTTTGCTGCCGGCTCGGTTCCGAGCAGTGCCGCAGGTGCATCTCGGAACTCGCATCGAGGCCGACGTGGCCACCTTCGACAAGGGCGATCGTCAAGCCCCTGTGCAAAAACCAACCGGCAATGGTGCCGGAACAGCCACATCCGACTGGTCGCCTCCCCAGCCGGCGTCCACGTTGGTCGTGGACTTTCCAGATCCAGACACGTTTGAGGTGCGCGTGCTGGACGAAGGACGCGGCCGTCGTCTCGTGGGGGCGATCGAACTGGTCAGCCCGGCCAACAAGGACCGCCCCGAGCATCGGCGTGCCTTCACCGCAAAATGCACCGAATATCTAAGGCAGCAAGTCGGTCTGTTGATCGTCGATATTGTAACAGAACGTCACGCCAACCTGCACGAACAGCTTCTCGAGGTGTTGGCCCCAGACGCCCTGGAGGCCGATTGGCCCGACCTGTACGCCGTCGCCTACCGGACTCGTGGAGACAACGGTCAGTGGCGCCTGGATAACTGGCCGAGGCCCCTCGCGGTTGGGCAGCCACTTCCCACGCTCCCCCTTTGGCTTACTGCTGACTTCGGAGTATTCATCGATCTGGAGAACACCTACCTCGAGACGTGCCAGGTCTTGCGGATCGAATGAATTGTAGAGGAGCCGAACGAAGCGATCGGGTTGAGATGGCCGCATTGCGCAAGAAACCGCCAGCGAGTGGCTGGCATCGCCGGCGTTCAAGAGAAGCTATTGCAGGCTCGAATCGCCGTTGCTGTTGTCCACGATCGTCCTCGCGAGTCGGTTCACCCCTGTTGCGGATCGACCTCCTCCGGCGCATACAGCACCCGGCCTTCCATGCCGCCCGAAACCGTCACAATCTGGCCGCTGACATGGCCCGACAGATGGCTCGACGCCAGATAGACCGCCGTCATCGCCACGTCGTGCGCCCGGCCGATCTTCCGCAGCGGGATCGTCTGCAACACACGCCGTACCTTGTCCTTGTCGGCGAACTGTTTGTCCGTCACCTCCGTCAGCGTCCAGCCGGGAGCGACGACATTCACCCGGCCGCGCGGCGCCACCAGGCAAATCTCGTTCTTCAGCGAACGGGCCAGCCCGTAAGGAGGCCGAAAGGGGTCAGACCCTGCCCTGGAACGCCCTGGAAACAGGGGGGCATCATTTTCTTGGCTTCTGGTCCGCCGCCCGCGAATGGCCGAAAGGTGGCCGAAAGGGGGAGACCCCGAGGGCTCGGCACCAATTAGGCGAGGGCGATGCCCTCTCGCGGAGTATGAACAGGAAAATGCGAAACCCCGCCAGCGACAGGCGCTAGCGGGGTTGTTGGTTATCTGCGAACGGAAATCCAGGCTCCGAACGCTCATTTGGTGTGGGCAGCCCTCCTGGCACGGCGCTCCAGGCGACGGACCTTGATAATTTCCAGGAGCCGGGCCTCGTCTTCGCGCACGACCCTGAGCGCATTCTCCAGCCGGCGAGCGATGGTGGCGTCGGCCTCGGCGGTCTGTTTCTTTTCCACCTTGACTGGTTCCACTTGCCCCTCCCTCCGGGTTTCCTGCTTAACTGGTCAGCCCTCTAATAGCATACTCAATCGCCAGACGCACCGCAAACTCTTCCAAGTAAATTCTGATGCTTTCGGCATCTTTTTCCTGGAAATATCCGGCCACATCGGTATCGAGGAGGAGGGCGGCCCGCACGCGCACCCCGCCGTCGGGACTGAAGTCGGGTAGCGGGAAAGCCACAAGCGATCGCAGGTAGTTTTTCTGCTGGTCGTGAAAAAACTGGAAGATCGGGTGGTTGGCGCAGTCTGGAACGATGAGCATACGTCCTTCCAGTACGCACCGCACGGCGTGCGACGGGTTCGTGGTGTTGTCGAGCCGGAAGCGGTCGCAATGCCTCTCAAAGGATATGAACGGGTCGTGGCTGCGGGTCTTCAGGTCGAAGGCATCGATGGGGGTCAAGACCCCGTTCAGTTCGGCGTACAGGCCGACACGGAAGTTCTGCTCGTAGTTCCCCCTGGAGGAGGCGACCTCGATGTGCAATAGCGAAGCGAGGTTTTCCAGAATCACCTTGATCTGTTCGCTGGGAGCAAGCGCATTTCGCGTTTCCGACAAAGACCCCCTGGCCGCGGTGGATTGCTGCACGGTGCGCTTGACTCGCTGCAATTTCTCGTTGGCGAGGATTCGCAGGTGAGACATGACGCGTCGGAGCCAGATAGACTGCCGCACGGCGTCCTCTCTGTCCTGCGTCAGCGTCTCGATCTCCTGCTCGTACTCGCTCTTCGCCCTGTCCTTGGCCGCCTTGTATTTGTGGTCTCCTATCGCGCCGGCGAACTCCCACAACAGGTAGCCGCTGACGGCGATGAGCGTCGTGGTGACCCAGGGCTGCTCCGACAGCGGCGTCCCTGTTGGTACGGTCGCGGACTTGCTCGCGACCGCAGACGCGGCGGCGATGAACCGAAAGAAGGCGACGGCGAACTTGGCCCAAAACTCCCGGTAAAGGCGAGCGATGCGCGCCCACAACAACCAAACGAATACGAGTACCACCAGCCCAAGCACGGCGACGGCGATGCTTACATAGAAGGCGATCGATTCCAGATTCCCGATGAAGAGGCCCAAGAGGTTCACGCGTATCCCCCACGCTGACATTCGATTTGATGATTGCGAAGACCTCAACAGTTAGGGTAGGAGGTCCCCCTCAAGAATGGAGATGGTTGAGCGCGAAAACCTTCAATCAAGATGTCCTCGACGGGGCAGAAAGGCGGCAGGCAGAAAGAGGCAGAACGCAACCGGCTGCAGAGGCTGATGAGAGAAGTATTCTCGAAGCGGCGATCAACAAGCACCTGTTCACAGATTGCCAGACTGATCGTCGTCGGTGCAGGAATCAGGGTCATATTCTTCCCGCTCGATTGAACCGGCATCACACCCGGCGGGCGCCAGTATTCTCGAATCTTCTCGCGATCCACTTCCGACATCTGATGAATCATTCAACGCAATTACCCCTGTTGTGGATCGACCTCATCCGGCGCATACAGCACCCGGCCTTCCATGCCGCCCGATACCGTCACGATCTGGCCGCTGACATGGCCCGACAGATGGCTCGACGCCAGATAGACCGCCGTCATCGCCACGTCGTGCGCCCGGCCGATCTTCCGCAGCGGGATCGTCTGCAACACACGCCGCACCTTGTCCTTGTCGGCGAACTGTTTGTCCGTCACCTCCGTCAGCGTCCAGCCGGGAGCGACGACGTTGACCCGGCCGCGCGGCGCCACCAGGCAAATCTCATTCTTCAGCGAACGGGCCAGCCCGTAAAGCAGGCCGGCCTTGGCGGCGGCATAATCGGCATGGCCGGCCTCGCCGAAGATGCCTGCCGTCGAGCCGATGAGGACAATCGCCGGGTCGGCAATCTTGTGACGCTCGACGCCGCGCAGGAACTCGCGACAGCAGAGAAAGGACGTGGTCAGGTTCACCGCCAGCGTCTCGTTCCACTGCTTGAGCGACAGACGCGCCAGCGGTGTGTCCATCTCGGGCCAGTGGCCGGCGGCGCCGATCAGGACCTCGGTGGGTCCCAGGCCGGCCTCAATCTCGGCGAACAAGCGCTCGACGTCGGCCTCGAGAGTCAGATCGGCGCCGAATGGGACACAGGAGGGGCCGAGTTCGTGAGCCAGCTTCTCGGCGCGGTCGCCGTGCTCGGAAAAATGGGCGACGACGCGCGCTCCCTCGCGGACGAAGGCGCGAACCACTTCGCCGCCGATACCGCCCGAGGCGCCGGTCACCAGCACCACGCGGTTGGATAGATTCGCATCCATGACTGTCTCGCTTGCGAAGGGGGAGTTGCGACTCTTTTTTTATCAGTTTTTTCCCCTATGATGAAAGTAGGGAGAAAACCAGCCAGACGCATCACTCCGGGACACCCGCCTGCATAACGATCATAACCGGACAGGTTTACGACGGTCGCCCCGTCAACCATGCTATCCTTACTCGAAGAGACCCGCCGAACGACCGGCGGTTGGCTGGCTTTCCCGTGTTCGACCATCCAGGCCAAGAGTTTGACGGGATCGTGGGAGGCAAGGTTCTCCGATGGAACTGGCCCGCAATCTGAAAACAGACAGCGTGTCGCGCTTGCAACCGACCGAGGCGCGCATAGCCACCCCCTCGCAGACGGTGAGTGATGCGGTGGCCTTGATGCGGCAGCATCGGGTCGGCTGCGTGCTCGTTTGCGAGGGGCCGAAGGTTGTCGGCATCTTCACCGAACGCGACCTGTTGCGGCGCATCCTGGGGCCCAACCTTCCTCTCTCGACGCTTCTCGGCTCCTGCATGACCCCCAATCCCGTCACCGTGCAACCGAAAGAGTCCGTCTCCATCGCCCTGCAACGCATGGAAGAAGGCGGCTACCGGCATCTGCCGGTGATCGACGAGGCGGGCCATGCGGTTGGTGTGCTGTCGGTCAAGCGAATCGTGCATTACCTGGTCGAACACTTTCCCGCAACGGTCTATAATTTACCACCGGACCCCAGTGTCGTCCCCCAGTCCGCCGAGGGGGCGTGAGGCCGCGGCTTCTCCATATCCGATATCCGCGCGAGGTTTTCTGATGGCGTCTTCAACATCCACAGCCAACCCTCCGGGCCAGCGTGAAGTCCGTATCGAGGAACTGGTATCCGCCACGATTCGCCTGGCTGGCGACTCGGGCGACGGCATGCAGTTGGCCGGCACGCAGTTCACCAACACCTCGGCCATCCTCGGCAACGACATCAGCACGCTGCCGGACTTTCCCGCCGAGATCCGCGCGCCAACCGGCACGCTCGCCGGCGTCTCCGGCTTCCAGATTCACTTCTCCTCGATCGACATTCACACGCCCGGCGACAGGCTCAACGCGCTGGTGGCCATGAACCCGGCCGCGCTGAAGACCAACATCAAGGACCTCGAGGACGGCGGCATTCTCATCGTCAACAAGGACAACTTCACCGCGTCGGACCTCAAGAAGGCCGGCTACACCAGCAACCCGCTCGAAGACGGTTCGGTGAAGAAGTATCGCCTCAATGCCGTGCCGATCTCGACGCTCAATCGCGAGGCCGTCGCCGAGTTCAAACTGTCGCCGCGCGAGGCGGATCGCTGCAAGAACTTCTTCGCCCTGGGCCTGATCTACTGGCTCTACGAACGGTCGCTCGATCCGACGCTGAAGTGGATTCGCGACAAGTTCTCGAAGAACGTCTCCTATCTGGAGGCGAACTCGCGCGCGCTCAAGGCGGGCTACAACTACGGCGAGACGACCGAGACGATGCCGGTCCACTATCGCGTCGCCAAGGCGCAGATCAAGCCGGGGCGCTATCGCAAGATCACCGGCAACGAGGCCGTCGCTTTTGGTCTCGTCGCCGCCGCGGAAGTGTCGCAGGTCCCCCTCGTCTACTGCAGCTATCCCATCACGCCGGCCTCGGACATCCTCCACCAGTTGGCCGAGATGAAGCGCTTCGGCGTTCGCACGATCCAGGCCGAAGACGAGATTGCCGCGATGGGCATGGCGATTGGCGCCTCGTTCGGCGGCGGCCTT
>JBBSDR010000247.1:0-7748 GCA_038240465.1 Gemmatales bacterium | reverse complement strand
GGTCAAGCCGGGCGTCGTGCTGAAGACCAAACTGCTTGTTCGCCTCTTCGCTGCCGGTGACAAGAAGCCGCTGGCAACCCACGACCGTCCCATCTGGATCTTCGCCCGCGATCCTTTCGTTAACCGCAAGGAGTGGCTGAAAGGACTGAAGATCGCCCTTTACGACCCGGAGAAGACCACGGCCGAGTTCTTGAAGAAACTGGAGGTGCCGTTCGACGAGATCAACAGTGTGGCCGCCCTGGGCGCCATCAAGGAGGGGCTTCTGCTTGTCGGTGAAGGAGTGTCGTTCAAGGACTTCCCGGACCTGGCCGAGACGTTGACGAAGGCCGCGGCGGGCGGGTTGCCGGTCCTCTGCCTGGCGCCGTCGGGGGGGGCCATGCCCGTACCCGGAACATCCGCCAAGGGACCGCGGCCCCGGGCAGTAATCTGGCGGCGCACCGATCACATCACCACACTGGACAAGCGGCTGGACGCGACGGCCTGGCCGCCCGAAGGCAAGGTGATGGCCAGCACATTGACCCTGAAGGCGGAAGACGGCGTTGTGGTGGCCGAGGTGGGAAAGGGTCCCGGCGACTGGGCCTGGCTCGAGGCCGAGTTCCCCACCAAGACTGGCCGGTTGATTGTGTGTGGATTTGGACTGGCGGGCAAGCCCTGGGAGGCCGGACCCGCTCCTCGTTACCTGTTTGCCCGGCTGCTGGAAGTGCTGGCTGGCAAGACGGAAGACCGCGATACCCAAGACAAGGAACCCAAGCGATGAGACATCCGATCCTGGCGACCGTTCTCACGACAGCCATTCTCTTCACGGGGCTGGCGTTTTCGTTCTCGGACGAGAAGAGCGACAAGGCGGACAAGAAGGCCGACGACAAGAAAGGCGAGAAAGTAGCGGTGTATCCGGCGGCGTTGTTCGCATTCGAGGAGCGCGGCGCGGGCGCCCGCGACACCGGGCAGAAAGTCGCCGACCTGCTGTTCGCCAAACTGGTGGTCAACGACAAGCTGCACCTGGTCGATCGCGAAGACCTCAAGAAGACCCTCGGCGAGGCCGAACTGAACCTCTCGGGCGTCATCAAACCCGCCGAAGCCACCAAGGTCGGCCAACTGACCGGCGCCAAGATCCTGATCACCGGCTCGGTCATTCACGTCGATAAAAAGCTCTACCTCGTCGCCAAGATCATCGGCACCGAAACCGGTCGCGTTCTTGGTGCCTCCGCTGACGGCAAGGCAACGGACGAGTTGGACGTGCTGGTTGCCAAGCTGGCCGAGAAGGTGATCGACACGATCGCCAAACAGTCCGAGTTGCTGGTGGCATCGGTCGTGGTCCGCGGCGACCGCATCGCCGCGCTGAACAAGGAACTGAAGAAAGGCCACAGGCCGGTGGTGATGATCAAGGTCACCGAGCGTCATGTGGGCGAAGCGACGATCGATCCGGCGGCGCAGACGGAATTGAAGCTGTACTGCAAGGAGACGGGCTTCGAGGTGATTGATGCCGAGGAGGGCCGCAAGAGCAAGGCGGACATCATGATCACGGGCGAGGGGATCAGCACCTTCGCGGCCCGTCATGGCAACCTGGTGACGGTCAAGGCGCGATTGGAAGTCAAGGCGGTGGATCGTGTGACGGACAAGGTGGTGGCGGTGGACCGTCAGACGGCGGTGGTGGTGGACTTGACGGATGCGTTGGCGGGCAAGGCGGCGTTGCAGGAGGCGGCGGCGTTGATTGCCGAGCGGATGCTGCCCAAGTTGATCCGCGACGCGAAGGAAGTCAAGGAACCCTGATACGCAAGGCCGAGCTATTTACGAAGGCAGGAATCGAGATGCAATCGCTACTGGGGTTCTCCATGTTCTCCCTGGTATTCCTACTTCCGGTCTCCCTCCGGGGGCAGGGGACAGAGGAACCGGCCGCTTCTATACGGGTTGCCCCGACCGCCGGGGACAGGTCAACGACGGGCGAGCTGGCCGATGCGCCGGGCAAGTGGACGGCGCCCGTGGCAACGCGAGATGCGCAGGCACTTTCACAGGCGATCCGCAAGGAGTTGGCGCAAGCACTGAATGTCAAGAGAGTGGCGATGCCTGCCGTGGTCGATAGCGAAGAGGAGGCGGCCCGCTTCTTGCGCGAGGTCGAATTCCACATGGAGCGCCAGGATTTTGCTCGTTCGCTCGTGGCGGCCGAAGCGGCGTTTGCCTTGCGGCCGAGCGATCCCTATTACCGGGGCGTACTGGCGCGCAGCCTCCTTCAGAACGCCAACGAACTGGTGAACCTTCCCGGGCCATCCGTCACGCCGGAAACACTGGCACGATCGCTCTCCTTTGCCCGGCGGGGTAGTGAGTTGCTTCTCGACGTCCAATCCATCCCTCCTGAGGTCAAGATGCCTCTCAACTGGAGAGTGGTCAAAAATGACGCGGACGGCACTCTGCTCAATTACCTCCCGGCACTGCGCAATCGCGGGAAGACCCTGACCGCGGAGGAGCGGACTGCCGTCGAGGCGATCCAGAAGAACCACAACCGTTGTCTCGATATCCAACTCGGCGTCGCCCGGAAGGCCCTCCGAGACAAACGCTCGTTTGACGCCTACACTCTCCTGGTTGATCGCGGCATGATGTCCAATGCCGGGGATAGTTTTCTTCCCGCAACTCAATGGGCGGACCTTCTGTGCCGGCTGCGGGACTGGGCCGAGATCGCTCGCAAGTACGAGGATGAAAAGGCCACCTTCAGCGTGAGCCTGCTTTGGGACGCCGTCGAGAGTTATGGGGTCCCTCGTCAACTTACCGCGGCGGATGTCGCCCGTCTGCGAAAGTTCTGGAGTGATTTGGAAGATCATCCCAACGCCACCATCGCGGTCTACGGCAAGCTCGGCAGCGTCGTGAACAGCGTGACTTTCGGGAAGCTTACCGAAGCGGATGCCAGAAGCCGGGTCAGCGATTTTCGCCTGTTTGTCCAGGGAATGCTTGAAAAGGGCGAAGAACTGCCGATCGACCGCCGGCTCAACCTCTACCAGGCGGCGACTGCCGCCTTTTCCAACAATCAGCGTCTGCGACTGCCCGGTCATTTCGAGGAGCGAAAGGAACTGTGCGAATTCATGCTCCGGCGCAAGGAGGTGTTTGCCCCACTTGTGATGGCGATTGGAGAAAGCGTCGTTTTCTACGGTGGCAAGTTGGAGCAATACCGTTCCGCGCACGATCTCCTCAAACGCGCGCTGGAACTGCTGGAGGGCGACAAGGGAGTATTTCTCTCGAACGCCGCAACGCCCATGGCCCTGCAGATCGAGCGCGACCGTTTTCGCAGTGCCGTTCTCCGGCTGCAGGCCTCTATTCGCGTGTCAAATCCTTCGGCAGGCCCTGCAACAGTTGTCCCCTGGAGTAAGGTGATGACACTGATCGATGTCCAGCCGAACACAAAGGGAATTCTCTGGTTGCAGCGTCCTGTCGTTCATGAGGGGTCCGTGTACACAGCAGCGGTGCGAATGGAAGAAATGGGGACCAAATTCGCGCTGCAACTCCTGCGGCTGACGCCCGGAAAACTGGAGCGATGGGAGGGCAAGCCGCTCGCCGTAACCCTTCGCCTTCCAGCCACGACCGGGCTGCCAACGACGGGACCAAACCGTCATGGCTTGAATTTCGGATCGGCGGCGCACATCCACCAGGACCGGTATTACCTGGGGACGAAGGGACACGGTATCTTTGTCTTTCCCTTTGACAATGGCCCCCCGGAACGCATCAGCACGGCCGACGGACTGCCTTCCAACTCGGTCCAGGCCCTGGTCTGCCACGAGGGCCGGCTCTACGCCTGCCTGGGAGAGCCTTTCCGGGAAAGCTATGTCGTGGCCTGGGACTTGAAAACGCGCAAGTGCGACGTGCTGGCATCCAGTAATCGCGAGGAGAAACGCTCTCCCTTCGACCACGGAGCGCCGATTCAGGCATCGGTCATGTTGGCGGACCCGGCGCGTGGCAGAATTCTGCTTGTGGCCTTCGGCAACGCGGGCGATTCGCCTCTCAATGGCCTCTGGACCCTGGACATCAAGAGCAGCGAATGGAAGCGGCTGTTGCCACTGCAACTGATCGACCGTTCCCTCTATGGTCCCCAGACCCGGGTGGAGGGCGACCGGCTGATTTTCAACGGCGCCGTGGGCAATCTTGTCTATGACCTGGCGAAGAGCGGCACTCAACTGCTCTTTGATGGTAAGGTATCCCTGGACGTCAACCAGCCAAAAAGTCTCATGGGCCAACTGGGGACATCACCAGCTTACAAAATCACAAAGGACGAGTTCCTCAACGTCCGCCCGCCCCATACGCTGGTGGATGGTTGGGTATGGGGGGCCGCGCCGTTCTCGCGCCGCCGATTCGACAGCAGCAAGGTGGAATATCTGCCGCCGCTGCGGAACGGCCGCCAATACTTCTTTCCAACTGAGTGCCTTCAGTTGTTCCGTGGCGATCGAGAGGTGCTGGTCGGTGATGCATTCGGTATCTGGCTGGTCACGCTGCGGAAAGACTGACCGCTTCGGCAATTGTATGACTCAAGTAAGGGTAAAGAACTGCTCCAAGGATATGCACCAAGGCAGGAACTGCGATGAAAACTGGGTTCGGATTCACTGTATTGTCCCTCGTCGTCCTTCTGCCCCTTACTGCGCGGGGCCAGAAGAAAGTCGAGCCTGTCGCAGCCACCCGTGTTGCCCTGGTCGCGGGCGACAAGACCCCGGCGGCCCGCAACGTGGCGGCCCTGGCCGAAGTCAAGCTGAGCCAGACGGCGGGAGTCGTCCTCCTCGAACGGCAGGCCATCGACAAGGTATTGGCCGAACAGAAATTGAGCCTTTCGGGCGTCGTCGCCACCGATCAGGTTGTGGCCGTGGGCAAGCTACTGTCCGTCGATCTGTTTGCGGTCCTCGAAGGCGCGGACGCAAAAGACTCCGCCGGTCTGGTGGTCTTTGACGCTCGAACAGGCGTGCGCCTCTGGGATGCTGCCCTGCCGGCCGGCGATCTGGATGAAACGGTGTCTGCGGTCGCGTCCGGGGTCCGGGCCGCGCTGGGGAAGCGCACCGACAAGTTGCGGCCGGTCTGCTTCTTGACGGTGCGCAACGCCGACCTGCCGCGTGATCTGGATGGGTTCTGCGACTCGGTGGGGCTGCTTCTGGAGCGCCACCTGGTCGCCTCGCCTGACCTGGCGGTGTTGGAGCGGCGGCGTCTGGAGCAGGTCAACAAGGAGCGGGATCTGCCGGCCGACTCCCCGTTGCGTCAATTGCTTGCCTCGGTGGTGACCGTCGAGTTGGATGTGGGGGCCTCAATGGACCGGAAGGGACTGAAGGCGACGGCCCTGCTGTCGGACAGCAAGGGCAAGTCGCTCGGGAAGGTGACGGCTTCCGCGGCCAGTCGAGACGCAGCGGCCCTTTCCCAGGAACTGTCAAAGGAACTGGCACAGGCCCTGAATGCCAAGGCGGCAACAGGCGAGGGCAAGAGCGTGCAGGAGGCGGGGCGGTTTTATCGCGAGGCAACCTTTTTCCTGACCCACAAGGATTTCCCCCGCTCCCTTCGCGCGGCTGAGTCGGCGTACGCCCTGGAGGCGGCCGATCCCTTCTTCCAGGCCGTCCTCGCACGCAGTCTTTTCCGGTATGCCGTGAGCCTTCTGAATCTCGCCGGCCGGCCAGTTGTCGAGCCGGAAAACCTGCTGTTGTCGCTCTCACTCGCCCGGCGCGGCAGTGAGTTGCTTGCCCGGGTTCAGTCTGTCGCGCCCGATTTCAAACTGCCCCGGGCCTTCCTTGATGTCAAGAGGGATGCCGAGGGGACCTTGCTCAACTACCGGCCCCTGGTAAACGAACGGAGAAAAACACTGACGGAGGAAGAGCGGAGCGCGTTCGAGAGTATTCAGACAAACCACAACCGATCCCTCGATGTCCAACTTGACCGAGCTTTGAAAGCCGTTCGTGATAAACAATCCTTTGACGCCTACTCGCAAATGCTTTCCTGGGCCATGAACTGCAACGGGAGACACCGTTTTCTCCCACCAGCCGAATGGGCCAAGCTCCTGTGCGGGTTGCAGGACTGGGCGGAAATTGCTCACAAGTACGAAGACGAAAGAGCAATCTTCAGCATCAACTTGCTCTGGCACGCCATTCAAAGTTACGGCGAGCCTCGTCAACTCGCCGCCGCTGACATCGCCCGGCTGCAGAAGTGCTGGAGCGAACTGGAACTCCATCCCAACCCGACAATCGCAGTCTACGGCAAACTGGGAGGCGTGGTGAACCGCGTGACCTTCGGCATATTATCGCCAGCGGATGCCAGAGGCCGGGTGCGCGATTTCCGGTTGTCCGTCCAGGGTAAACTGGAAAAAGGGGACGAACTGTCGAACGACTTGCGCTGCAACCTGTACAAGGCCGCGACCTCAGCTTTTTCCAGCGACTCGATCCTGAAACTGCCCGGGCATCTCGAAGAGCGGAACCAACTGTGCGAATTTATGCTCCGGCGCAAGGAGGTGTACGCGCCGCTGGTAGAGTCCATTGGAGAGAATGTCGTCTTCTTCCGCGGGACGCCTGAACAATACCGCACTGCTCACGATTTCCTCAAGCGCGCGCTGGAGCTGCTTGAGGGAGACAAGGGAGTTTTCCTTTCCAACGAAACCACCCCGATGGAAGTGCGCGTGGAGCGAGACCGCTTCCGCAGTTCCGCGCTTCAGTTACAGTCCAGGATTCGCGCCGCGAATCCGCTCGCCGGCCCCAAGCCGGCGGCCCCCTGGGAGAAAGTGACGACCCTGATCGACATTCAGCCGAACTTCAAGGGGATCCTTTGGCTGCAGAAACCGCTCGTTCACGAGGAAATGATTTACACGGCAGCGGTGCGGATGGATGGGTCTCCGGCGAAATTCGCGGTGCAACTCCTGCGGTTGACTCCGGGGAAAACCGAACCGTGGGAAGGCAAACCGCTTCCTCTGAACGTTCGCCTCCCGGAAGGGACAGGAGCGCCATCGAGAGGACCAGGCCGGCACCGGCTGAATTTTGGGACGGCGGCATGTATTCACCAGGGCCGGTATTTCCTGGGGACGAAGGAAAACGGCATTTTTGTCTTTCCCTTTGACAACAGCCCCCCGGAACGCATCAGCACGGCCGAAGGACTCCCTTCGGACTCCGTGCAGGCCCTGGTCTGCCACGAGGGCAGGCTCTACGCCTGCCTGGGCGAGTTGCTCAAGGAAAGCTACGTCATCTCCTGGGACTTGAAGGATCGCAAGTGTGACGTCCTGGCGTCCAGCCGCCGCAAGGAAAGCCGCTCGCCTTTCGACGACAATCCGCCGATCGTTCCCACGGCAATGCTGGCGGACCCGGCGCGCGGCCGCATCCTGCTCATGGTACACTCCAACTCGAACAAAGTGACGCTCAACGGTCTCTGGTCGCTGGACGTCAAGAGCAGCGACTGGAAACATCTCCTACCGCTGCAAAGTCTGGATTGCAGTCTCTGTGGTCCCCTGAGCCGGGTAGAAGGCGATCGGCTGATTTTTAATGGCGCGGTCGGCAGTCTGGTGTATGATCTGACAAAGAAAAACACTCGTCTGCTGTTCGATGGCAAGGTATCTCTGGAGGTCATGCAACCAAAATGTGTCCTGTTCCAGTTGGAGGCGTTGCCTGCCTATCGAATCACGCTCCAGGAGTTCCTCAACGTCCGCGCGCCGCACATGTTGGTGGACGGTTGGGTGTGGGGGGCCTTGCCGTTCTCACGGCGCAGATTTGACAGCAGTAAGATGGAATATCTCTCGTCGTGGGGGGGCCGGCCCCGCC